>NZ_JALAAR010000009.1:0-192958 GCF_036984005.1 Rheinheimera muenzenbergensis | reverse complement strand
TTGGGAACATTCCCGGAGTAAGTGTGGTTCAATAACAGGTAGTGGCTGAGAGCTCCGCGCAGCGGCTTAGTTCAACAACTTATTAGGCAGAAAAATCCGTATTTAAACACAGACTTTTCCGCCTTTGTAAATTTAATGTACAGAACACTACACCGCTTCTTTAAAACTTACAATAACTTATCGGTACTGATTATATTTGTGTAGGCGACAAATACGGGTTGTTCCGTCTAACAAAGATCGTGTGGCTCTAGCAAGCAATTGGATATAAATACAGTTATTAAATCTCGAGTGTGATAGCAAAAAGGATGTCTGCTTCTTGCACATTAAAGACCATCCAACTTGCCACGATATATTTTGGTACTTTGCGAAGGCTTGGTATTTATTCGTTCCGCCTTCTTTATTCCAAGCCTGCCAAGTGTTATCCGGCTATCCGGTTGCGATTGAAAACTCTGGCTAATATCAGCCAGCCGCACCGTAGCGCTGCTGTAATTCTGCAATTGAGTTAAGTGCGAGTTGCTTTAGTACCGCTATATCCAGATCAGCCAAACGCTTGATGTACAAACAGGCTTTACCCATTTTGTGCTTGCCCAGCTGTTGCAGTAATTGCTGTTGCCCTGCGCCTTCGGCCAGCAGGTAAATAACAATATCACGGCCGCGAATGGCAAAGCCGGCAAGTGGGGCTTCACCGCTGTGGCCGCTGTCGTAGGTATAACGGTAGCGACCAAAACCAACAATACTTGGCCCCCACATAATTGCCGCTTCGCCGGTTACATCGCCAAATAAAGCAATGAGCTGATGGCAATCGCTAAGTTGCTGCGCATTGGCGCGGCTGGCCAGGTATTCGTCAACGCTGGCATTGGTTGCTTTGGTTTTTGCCTCTGCCATTAGCCTGCAGCCTCTGGTTTCACCGGATTCGTTGCGCCCTCGCCCACTACCGTCTGCCAGGGCTTAACCTGCCAGCGGCTGACCAGACCGTTTAGTACGTAAGGGTCGGCTTTGGCAAAAGCCGCTGGAATATCGGCGCTGTCGCAGCGAAACAGTAACAAGGCGCTGTCTGCCGGCTCGCCGACAGCACCAGCCAGTAATAACTCGCCTCGCTCTGCGGCTTGCCAGGCCAGTGCCAGATGCGCAGAACGAAATTCTGCACGGCGTTGTAAATAGTCTGGTGCGGTGTCGTACATTAGCAAAAAATGCATCTGGCTGTCCTTTTTAGCTTAGCTGGCTGTTAATCGCGCAAGCTTAGTGTCATAAAATGACTATTGGGATCTAACTTATACTGGCCAAAAGGGCCGCAATCACTAAAGCCAAACTTACGGTACAAATTTCTGGCTGGGGCAAAGTAGTCCTGGGTGCCGGTCTCTAAGCTAAGCACAGCAAAGCCCTGCGCTTTGGCATGGTTAATAATATACTGCAATAACGCCTGCCCTATTCCCTTACCACGAAATGCATGGCTGGTACGCATCGACTTTAGCTCCGCCTGCTGGCTATCCAGTGCTTTAATGGCGACACAGCCGGCTAAAGTGTTGTCGTGCCAGGCACTGAAAAAGCGGATATTGCTGGCTTTTAACGCTTCAATATCCAGCGCATGTACGCTTTCGGGCGGTGATGTGGCATACATATCAGCCAGGTGCTCTTGCAGTAAGGTAATCACTTCACCGCCGGATAAATCATCTAGTTTGATCTGCATTTAGCTAACCTTTTTAGCATAGCTGGCGCGCTCAATATCTATTACCTCAACGGTATGTGAGCAGCTTACCAGGTCGAGCTTAAGCAACTGCTCCAGCACGCATTGCGATAAATGCTGTTTTTGCGCTAAGTTTCGGCCGCTTAAAATTTTTAGCTGCACATGGATAAAATCGCAATGCTTGGCACCGCTGAAATGTTGCTGGTAAGGCTGAGCCCGAATTTTAATGTCTGTGCCACCCGGCTCAAACAGGTCTGATTGCAGTGCACCTTCAAACACCGCCGTTAAAATCGTTTTAGCTTCCAGTGCTGCTGAATACTCAACAATACAATGTGGCATTGCCAACTCCTGCCAATAAAAACTCTGTTATGGCCGTGAATAATAGCTCTACCTTGCGGCAAGCGGAATACCCCGGTTACTACAGTTTTGGCTGTGCCAATAACACCAATGCCGATTGTGCGGCCACGCTAAGTGGTAACTTTGCCTGCACACTGTGAAGTGGCTGCGCACTTAGCAGTTCCTGCCAATGCCGCTGTGCCGCATCCGGCAGTACCAACTGCTGTGTCTGCTCACTGGCATTTAATACTACCCAGACCGTCTGCCCCTGATACTCGCGCTCATAGGCAAATACCCGCTTTGCATCATCAGCCACTAACGTACGGTAACTGCCCAGGCGCAATGCCGGTAAATTATGCCGCAATGCAATCAGCTGTTTATAGTGTTCCTGTAAATCGGTATTTACCACCACCTTATCCGGTGCACGCTTACTGCCATCGGGGTTGGTTACTTCATCTTCGTATCGAATATCCGGCCAGATCATTGGTTTGCGATCGTCAGGGTCATTGGCGCCCCACATCCCCACTTCGTCGCCGTAATACACCATAGGCGCACCGACATAGGTCATTTGCAGCGTAACAAACAGCTTTTGCAATTGCAGCTCGTCTGCTGTCGGTTTACGCACTTTGTAAAGAGGCGACGTGCTAACTGAGGACGCTTTAAAATAGCCGCCCCAATCGCGGAAATTGGCAATACCCCGGTTTACAATATGCGAGCCTATGCGGTTGGAGTCATGGCTGCCAAACAAGTTTTGTGTGACATAGGCCACACCTTTTGGATATAACCCCCGCAACTGCTCTAACCTGGCATCAAACTCCGTTGCGGTTATCGACATTGGCGGCGGGTTAAACAAAAACTCGGCCGCGGTAAAGGCAAAGTTGTAGTTCATTTCGCCATCAAATTCATCGCCTTGCAAATAGGGTTGCACCTTGTCGGCACTGTCAATAATTTCTGCTGTTAGATAAGCGTCTGGATTAAGTGCTTTTACATGACGCCGCCAGTCCTGCCAGAATTTGTGGCTGACACAAAACGCCACATCCAGCCGCCAGCCGTCGATGCCATAAGCGGTGCCCTTACCTTTGGGGTTCATCCAGCGCTCGGTCGCGGCAAAAATATAGGCTTTAGGCCCGGCGACAATACCATTTTCATCTTCCCGCAGTTCAGGCAACGACTGAAAGCCAAACCAGCCTTTGTAAGAGAAGCTTGTCCCTGCGGCGGCATCTGCAAAGCTGTCGACATAAAACCAGTCTTTATAGGGGGAAGCCTGTTGATGCTGCTTCAAGTGCACAAAGGCAAAGCTGTTGATGCCCATGTGGTTAAACACACCATCAAAAATGATACGGATACCGCGCTGTTTGGCTTTGGCGATTAACTCCAGCGCCAGCTCATCCGCTTTAGTCCAAACCCAGGTTGCCGGATCGAGCGGGTTTTCCGTAGCCATCAGCTTACGATCGCCAACCGGATCCGGGCCAAAGTTCGGGTCTATATGGTGATAGCTGGCACCATCATACTTATGCAACGAGGGCGAATCGAACACCGGGTTGAGGTAAATGGCGTTAAAGCCCATCTGTTTTAAATAATCGAGCTTATCTATAATGCCCTGTAAATCGCCACCGTAGCGCCGGCGTAACAAATGGGTGTTAAGTTCTGCTTCGCCGTTGGCAAGCTCATAGGGCTGACGCTTGTACCAGTCGCTGCCCCAGGGATGCACCTGCCACTGTTTCGGTGGTATAGCCGGATCAGCGCCGGCAATATCAGCCACGGTCGGGTTATTGCTGCTGTCACCATCGCGAAAACGTTCAGGAAAAATCTGGTACCAGATAGCCGATTTTGCCCATTGCGGCACAAACTCGCCATTACTGTCTAACCTGATCTCCCCCCTTTCGACTGGCGTATTGGGCGTACAGCTGGCATAGGCTGTACCTGCCAAACCTACCGATTGAAGCAATAACACCACTGCTGAAATTGCGCGCATAACCTTCCCTTATCGTACAAGTTTTAATCGGTTATAACGCGATTACCGGTAGGTTTCAAAGTACTGCAAACGTATTCATGCCTTATCAGACCAGCCACTTATGATGACGTTAAAAGGCACCGTCGAAGCCTTTTATCGTTAATTACATAAACACCGCAGAGATTAATCCGGCGGCGTTCGCTTTTACCTGCTAGTTAGCTTTTACCGTAGCCTGCCAGTTCACTGCCTGCCATTGGCCATTACGTTTAATAAAAGTACCGCTGTTTAAGTAACGTTTGGTTTCTTTATCAGATTTACCGACTAACACAAAAGCCACCACTGCGGTGTCACCGTACTGCATAATACGCACGTCTTCACTGCTGTATACGGTGTCGATCTCATCGGCTTTTAGCATGCCGCGGCTGCTAACGCCCTGCATCAGCTCAGCTTTGCCAAAGCGTGTGCCGCCCGAGCTGGTATAGATCAGCTCATCCGCCCAGTATTTATTATGAATAGCCGCATCGTTGCGCGTTGCACCGTCTAAAAATTCGCTTAACAGTGCAGTAAGGTCGGCTTTATCATCCGCCAGGGCAAGTGTTGGCGATACAAGCATTGGCGTTAATAGCAGAGTGGCAAGCAGCAGGTTGGTTTTCATCAGGATCCCCTGTAATTACAATAGACTTTAATTCAGTTGTTTAGCGGTACTTTGCCAGCCTTTGATGCTAAATGTCTATCGCAGATTACTGTACTTGCCAATTTGCAAAAAAAACGCCTGTGTAACCAATAACAGGCGTTTAAATTATCACGATTTAACAGAATATAAATATGATTACAATGAGCTACTTCATCATAATTTCACGCATTTGATATTCGCCGGTCAGCGTTCTTACTTCAGGATACTTAGCCGCTGTTTCATTTGACATTTTCTCGTCTGCCTCACTCCATTTTTTCATAAAGGCATCATACTTTTTCTTGCTGGGTTCTAAGTCTGCGCTGCTGTTAAACGTTACCACCAACAGCATATTAAATTCGCCACTGTTAGGCAGATCACTGCCGTATATTTTCCAGTCTTTAATAAAACCTAACTCTTTCTGTAATTTTACCGCCTTGATCCAGCTATTTTTTAAACCGGCCAGATAAACATCGCCCATATTCGGGTCTACTTTGACGGTGGTAATAGTCATTATTTCCGTGCCTAAATCGTAATCTTTGTATACCTCCAGCCGATCTTTGGCCTGCAGGGTACAACTGAACGCTATGCTCAAAAGTGCTATCAGAATCTTTTTCATCTTAAATTTCCTTTTCATAGTGAAATAATCAGCTCACATTAAATGCAGACACCGAGCACGAAAAAGTATAGTAAAACCTCAGATATCCACCGAATTATTACCACAAGTCAAAACAAACAACACCTTACACTTAGAAAACAAAATAAAATCACAATAAACAAACAATAAAATTCAACAAATAAACACCATAAAAACAAAACAGCACAAACCATCACAACACCAAAAACAAATTTGATAACAATCTTTTATTAAAATAATAAAAAAGGCGCCGTAGCGCCCTTCATTCAAATGTTACAGCTGTCGCTACTTAGCAAAATCGGGTAGCGGCAGTGTAATTTGCTTAATGTCGGTTTTGCCGTCAGTTAAAAACTGTAGTATTGCCGTTTCAACCTGCGGTGATGCCATAAACAAATTATGCCCGGCATGCTCAACCACGACATGGCTAAGATTTGTTAAACCTGCAACAGCTTCCAGCTGTTCGGGCAAGTAAGTTCTGCCGTCCAGTGTGCCACTGAGTAATAAAGTTGGTACATTTGAGTTCAACGGTTGACGAAAGCTTTGCCCTAAATCAAGCTCAGGTAACTGGCCATACAGGTGTGGCATCGGGAAATTTAATACCCCGCCCAACAACGAGTTAGCGCTTTGCTGGCTAAACTGCTGCAAACGACTGTTTGATATGCCCGAAGCAATATCCATTGCAGTTGGCATAATACGCAGCGTGATTGGTCGGTTGGAAAAAAAGCCCCGCTTTAACGCAAACTGCAGCATGTCGGTTTCACCTTGATCCAAACTGCGATATAGCTCCAGCAATAAACCAACTGAGCGACCGGGATCGGCGATAACCATTGACGAAAGCAATTGCAAATGCAGCTTCTGAAACAAAAAATCGCTTTGTTGGCCATCGTCTGTAACCAGCTTTACCGTTATTGGTGCTTGCTCGAGCTTTTGCAGTACCCGGCGCATCGTGTTGGTTAAATCCGGATAACGCGATTTAACTGCAGGCTGCTGGTCTATTACCCGCTGCAATGCGGAAAAATACTCGTCGGTATAGCGTGGCAACTTTACTGTCTGATCCAAGCCTTCGGCGCTAGCCAGAATCACTTTGTCTATTTGGGGGGCGAACAGCTTTATACTGGTCAGCGCTAAATGACTACCGTAGGATATGCCCCATAAACTGACTTTCTCTGCCTTTAAATGCTTGCGCAAATCATCAATGTCCAACGCATTTTGCACTGTGGTATAGCCATAAATATCAGCACCTTCTGTCTGCCAGAAGGCCATGCACTCGGTCAATGCCTGTTGGTGTAGCGCAGCCAGCTTTTGCTCATTCCAAACCGCAGTAGTATCCATGATTTGGCTGGATTGACATGCCGTCACATCATCCGATAAACCAGTACCACGCTGGTCCAGCGCTATTACATCGGCGTGCTGACGCAGCGCCATAAATAGCTCAAAGCGTCGCCCCTTAGCCGTGCTAATACCCGAACCGCCCGGCCCGCCGGCGAGATACACTATTGGTGCTGCCGGTTTATCAGTTAAGGCGGGAAAGCGCACATAGTGAAGAGTAAGCTGGCGACTATCTGCTTTGTTTCTGTTCTCCGCCACCTGAAATGAACCGGCGTACGCTTCGACGCTTTTCCCATTGTCGGCAGTGAAGGTTATTGCCGTTTCGTTATTAGCCGCTAACACCGGTACGGTGACTAAGAACGCCAGCTTTAGTAGATATAAACGCACCGCTATTAATTTTTGTTTTGATAACATAACATGCTCTCGTTGATTAACTGGCTGACAATACAGCAGAAACAATCGCAGACAGCCCAGTACTATTCGATTAGTGGTAGCAGTTTTTAATGCAAAACCAGTAAACGGTAGCAAATATTCGATAAATGGTCGAACAACTTATAAGCAATGGGATACCGATGTTAGCAACTCTGAAGCTGAAAACAGCCAGCGTACTGTTTACTTTGCTCACGCTGTTCAGCGCAAGCGGTTTCGGCGTTATATCACCGCTGCGCCAGCAGACGGTGACAGTGTGTGATGCAACAATACAACCAGATTGGCCGGTAAACTTTAGCCTGGCATCTTGTCAGCACCTGGCGTTGGCAGAGGTTGATCCGCAGGGCAAAACGCTCTGGTTAAAATTAAACCTGGCCGTTACCCGGCAACAGTTAGTTCAGCTTAAACCGCCGTTAGCACTGTATTTAAATGCCAAAGCGTCCAGCAGTGCGTATTTAAACGGCCATCATCTTGGCAACAATGGCCTGCCCGGCAATCAACAGGATGAAATCGCAGGTGATATGGATGCCCGCTTTTACGTTCCGGCTGAGGTGTTGCAGCCTGGCGGCAATCAGTTGATTATAAAAATGTCGGCGTGGCAAAGCCTACTGACACTGCCTCATCCGCTGCACTTTATCGGCATCAGCCACTATGAATCGCCGCAGCATTACCTGCAACGATACAGTAGCTGGATGTTGGTTATACTTGGCATTGTGCTTATCGCCAGCTTGTATTTTGCTATTCGCAGCCTGCAACCAATTCAGCGCAGCCGGCACATGTTGTTAGCCTTTATGAGCCTGTTTGCTGCGTTGCAGCTATTTAGTGAAATTAGCCGGGCTTTGTTCAGCTATTCCTATCCATTACACGATTTACGGCTGTTAGCTATTAGCATATCTTCGTTCACTTTTGGGCTTTGCTTACTGATCTTTATGGCGCAGCGCTTTGCCAAACGCCATGCGTTGCACTGGATTTATACCGGCGCTACCGCTACTTTGTTAACCATAATGCTGATACCCGGCTTCGATAGTAAAACCACTGCCGCAACATTTTGTCCGGTACTGATATCTGCGTTATTTACTTGCCAAAATGGCTATCTCAGCAGAGACAGAAATGCTATTGCCGCCGCTATCGCGCTGTCAATTTTTCTGCTTATTATGGTCTTCAGTGCAGATTACTTTCATGAGAATCTGTATTTTGTCTTAATTACGCTGCTGTTAGGGTACTTATTTGTTCAACAGACGCTGGACTACAATATTCAGCTTGATCAACATCAACAGGACAAAGAGCGCATTGCAAAACTGACATTACGCTTAGCGCAAGATATACAACACGATAAACCTGCCACCTTAAAAATAAACAGTGCCGGCAAAGTAGATATTGTAAATACGGCAAACATTACCTTTTGTCAGGCATCAGGTGATTACAGTGAAATTAACCTGACCGATGGCAACCAATATTTATACAGTGGCCCCCTGAAAAGCCTGGAAGCAGAGTTGCCCAATACCTTTTTGCGTGTGCACCGCTCTTATCTGGTGAATTTGGAGCAGGTGAAAAGGCTGACAACCAGCACTGGTAAGAATACTGGCAGCATGGCTTCATTATTATTAAATACTGGTCTACAGATCCCGGTTAGTCGCCGTCTAATACCGTCGGTACGCAATGCTATAACGGCAGAGACAAGTTGAGCATAGCCAGCACCTTCAAAGCAAAAAAGACGCCTAAGCGTCTTTTTTGGTGACTCAGCAAACCAGCTTACATGCTAATGCCGCCATCGATTTCTACCACCCGGCCGGTAAAGAAGTCGTTTTCAAAAATGTATTTAGCGGTATGGGCAATTTCACTGGCCTCACCTAAGCGCCCTACCGGCTTCATTTTCTCTAAACGATCTCGCGCTTCCGGTTTCATCGCATCGGTCATCGCCGTGCGGATAACACCCGGAGCAATGGCGCCAACACGAATACCAAAACGGCCTAATTCCCGCGCCCAGGTTACCGTCATCGCCACCACACCGGCTTTAGAGGCGGCGTAGTTGGTTTGGCCCATATTACCGGCCCGCGCTACGCTGGACATATTAATAATTACGCCTTTAGTGCCACGTTTTACCATAGCCGCAGCGGCTTCACGGCCACACAGGAACACGCCGGTCAGGTTAACATCGATAACCGACTGGAACTGTGCCAGTGACATCTTGCTTTGCAGCTCGCCGTCTTTGTATTTCAGCAGCAGGCCATCACGTAAAATGCCAGCGTTGTTAATCAGGCCGTCAATGCCGTTAAAATCGTTGTCAATTTGGGCAAAGGTGCTTTCTACCTGTTCTTCATTCGCGACGTTAGCAATGTAGGTGTTTACTGAAGTGCTAACACCCAGCTCAGCTTTGGCTGCGGCTAACTGGTCGGCATTCATATCGATCAATGCCAGTTTGGCGCCTTCAGCTGCGCACATGCGGGCCATTTCCAGGCCTAAGCCTTGTGCTCCGCCCGTAATAACGATGGTTTTGTTTTGCAGGTTCATCTGACTTTCTCCGTAATCGCCTGCGCTACGAACATTTTTGCTGCGACACGCCACGAGCCGTCCCTGGGGCTCGATTCTGGCCATCCATGGCCTCCAACGGTCTTACGCAAAAAGTATCTTCGCGCAGGCTTATCATCATATTCGAGACGAAGTTCAGAACTCCGCTCTGGTTAAATTCACTTGAGCTTATTCGCTGGCACAGAGACTGACACGGATGTACTTTTTTGGCAGACCGTGTTTTTCATGGATGAAAAACACGAGCTTACAGGGACGTATTTACGGCGTGTCTGACAAAAAATGTACGCAGTGGCAGTCGTTCTATCCAACTGCCACTGTTAGCCAAATCTAACCGGCTTTCTTTTCAAACAGCTTAAAAATACTGGAAAAATCCAGTTTGCCATTACCGGCCCGCTGGTGCGCCACGTACAGGCTGCGCGCCAGTGCCCCCATTGGCGTGCTGCTGTTACTTTGCATCGCCGCTTCCAGCGCCAGGCCTAAATCTTTGGCCATTAAATCGACCATGAAGCCGCCCTGATAACCATTTGATGATGGCACATTGGGCATTACATCCGGACAAGGGTTATACAGCTCTAATGTCCAGTTACGGCCCGAGCTTTTTAGCATAATATCCGACAGCACTTTCGGATCCAGGCCATTGTCCACGCCCATTTGCAGCGCTTCTGAGGTTCCTACCATTAAAATGCTTAACAGCATATTGTTGCAGATTTTCGCAACCTGGCCTGCACCCACGCTTCCTGCATGAAACAGGTTTTTACCCATATTGCCAAGCACGGTTTTAGCGCGCTCAAAATGCGCAACGTCACCACCAACAATAAAGGTTAGCGTGCCGGCTTTGGCACCGCCGACACCACCGGATACCGGTGCATCAATAAAGGCAATACCCTGCGCTGAGAGCCCTGCGCCCACTTTACGTGCGCTGTCGGCGTCAATGGTTGAGCAGTCAATCACCAGCGCATCTTTACTGATATGTGCCGCTACGCCCTGCTCGCCTAAATACAGGCCCAGTACATGCTTGCCCGCTGGCAGCATCGAAATAACAAACTCAGCGCCAACAACCGCCTCTGCTGCTGAAGTAGCTACTGCAGCACCTTCAGCTTTTACTTGTGCCAATGCCGCTGCCGACAAATCAAAGGCGGTAACAACGTGACCTGCTTTCACCAGATTGATGGCCATAGGGCCACCCATATTGCCTAAGCCTATAAATGCAACCTTTGCCATATTTGCTCCTAATCAGTTATCCGTTTGGCCTAATTCACGCAGCGGGTGCGCGTTTGCCGCCCATGGCGAGCGGAACAGCTCGTCAATCACACTTTGCGGCACGTCGCTCACGGTTTGATATTGCCATTTTGGTTGTAAATCTTTGTCCATTAGCAGCGCCCGAACACCTTCGGTAAACTCGCCCAGCTTGCCGCACTGTACGCTTAAGCCCAGCTCTAAACGGAAGCTGTCGGCTAATATCTTGCTTTGGCCCAGTTTTAGCAGCTCAAACACGATATGCGCCGTTATCGGGCTGCCGTAGGCCAGCGATTCTTTGGCTTTTTGCAGCCACTTATCCTCGCCCTGCATGACATTAATGGCGTCAATGGCAACTTGAAGGCTGTCGTGTTTAGCTAATGCTTCAATGTCGCCCAGATGCGGCCGGATGTTACTCAGCGGCATTTGAGTACGGCATTGTTCTTCTTCACTACGCAGCACATCACTAAGCTTCTGATGGTTAAGCGCTACGGTATCGCCCCAGTTAATACTGAGCAGTTTTTCCAGCAGCGCGTCTTTGCGCTCATGCAGTAAAAAGTTATCGGCCAGGCCAATAAACTTGGCATCGGCGGCATTAATAGAGGCACCGGTTAACCCTAAAAACAGACCGCAGCCTGCTGGCATGCGATTTAAAAACCAGCTGGCGCCAACATCAGGGTACAAGCCTATCGCCATTTCCGGCATCGCTATACGGCTGGTGGCGGTAACCACCCGATGCGACGCGCCAGCCATCAGGCCTAAGCCGCCGCCCATCACAATACCATTGCCCCACACCAGTACCGGTTTACCAAAGGTGTGGATTAAATAGTCCAGCGTATACTCTTTGGTAAAGAACTCTTCGACGTAAGGCGCATACTCGCCCGGCTTATCCAGCATGGCTTTGTATAAATCGCGGATATCGCCACCGGCGCAAAACGCTTTATCGCCGGCGCCCTGCAGCAATACCATGCTGATACTGCTATCTGCCTGCCAGGCTTGTAGTTTTGGCAGCAATGACTCCACCATCGGCAGGCTTAAAGCATTTAACGATTTTTCTGAGTTAAGCGTGGCTACGCCAATTTTTTTACCGTTCTGCGCTGTTAATTCCTGATACAGCACTACCTCATTCACCGCGCTCATTAACCGTTCACCCAGTTAGCTTTGCGTTTTTCTAAAAACGCCTGCACACCTTCAACCTGATCTTTGGTATCGAACAGGCCGACAAACAGTTCACGCTCCAGCGGCAGTGCGCTTTGCATAGTGCCGCTGCGGCCTTTTTGAATCAGCGTTTTACAAGCGCTAACGGCAGACGGGCTTTGCTCGGCCACTTTTTCCGCCATTGTCAGCGCACTTTCCAGTGCCATACCGGTTGCAACAACCTCTTCTACCAGGCCAATTTGCTGCGCCTTTTCTGCACCGATACGCTCACCGCACAGGATCATGCGCTTAGCCCAGCCCTCGCCAACTAACCAGGCCAGGTTTTGTGTGCCACCAGCACAAGGCAGTAAACCGACTTTGGCCTCTGGCAGTGCCATTTGGGCTTGTTGCTCGGCGATACGGATATCGCAGGCCAGAGCGACTTCTAAACCACCGCCCATGGCATAGCCATTAATGGCCGCAATAGACACACCACGAAAGGCACTCAAAGTTTCAAAGGCTTCGCCAAAGATACGTGCCATATCACTGGCTACAGCTTTATCGCCATCGGCAAACAGTTTTAAATCAGCACCGGCGGAGAAGAACTTTTCACCCTCACCGGTTATCACCAAAGCATAGATATTTTTATCCGCATCCAGGCTTTTAACCGCATCACGCAGTTGGGTTAAGGTTTCCGCCGTCCAGGTATTCGCTGGCGGGTTAGACATGGTAATCAGCGCCGTGTGGCCGCGTTTTTCGAGTTTTAGTTGAGCCATTATTGTCTCCTGCTTTGGGCTATGGAATTAGCGCTACCGCTACAACGGGCTTATTCACACCGACACGCTGTAAACCCATCCCTGGGGGCTCGTCTCAGCCCGTCCGGGGCTTCAACGGTCGGTTTAGAACAAGCCCGTCTCCGCTACATCAGCCTCTTAAAATCATTATCCCAAAAATCGATTACAGAATGTCGCCTGCGGCTTCATCCAGTAAACGTCGGCCAATAATCAGCCGCATAATTTCGTTGGTGCCTTCCAAAATCTGGTGCACGCGCACATCGCGGAAATGCCGCTCCAGCGGATACTCTTTGATGTAGCCATAGCCACCGTGTAACTGCAGCGCCTGATCGCACACCTGGAAACCAACGTCAGTGGCAAAGCGTTTCGCCATTGCACAGTACGCTGTTGCTTCACTGTCTTTTTGATCCAGCTTAAACGCCGCTAAACGCACTAACTGGCGGGCCGCAACCAGCTCGGTTGCCATATCGGCCAGTTTAAATTGCAGCGCCTGAAATGCCGCCAGTGGCTTACCAAACTGCTGACGCTCCAGCATATAGTTACGCGCGGTATTAAGCGCCTGCTGTGCAGTACCAATTGAACAGGTCGCGATATTGATACGGCCGCCGTCTAAGCCTTTCATGGCAAAACCAAAGCCTTCACCTTCGTTACCTAACAGGTAATGCGCCGGAATACGCACATCTTCAAACGTGATCAAGCGGGTTGGCTGCGCGTTCCAGCCCATTTTTTCTTCCGCTTTACCGTAAATAACGCCTTTGGCATCGGCCGGTACGATAAAGGCCGAAATGCCTTTAGGCCCGGCTTCGCCGGTACGCGCCATCACTACTAATACTTCAGTTTCACCGGCGCCGGAGATAAACATTTTCGAGCCGTTTAATACGTACTCATTGCCGTCTTTTTTGGCTGTAGTGCGCAGGCTGGCTGCATCTGAACCCGAGCCAGGCTCAGTTAAGCAATAAGATGCCAGTTTCTGGCCGGTCACTAAATGCTCCATCCACTGTGCTTTCGCATCTGAAGTGCCCCAGTTGGCAATCATCCAGGTGGCCATGTTGTGAATGGTCAGCATCGCTGTCGTGGCGGTACAGCCCATAGACAGCTGTTCGAAAATAATCGACGAATCTAAGCGTGATAAGCCCATACCGCCGTCATCTTCTGGCGTGTACAGTGAGCAGAAACCCAGCTCACCGGCTTTTTGAATGACGTCTTTTGGAAAGTGGTGATCGCGATCCCACTGGGCTGCGTGTGGCGCCAGTTCTTGTTCGGCAAACTGTTTGGCCACATCGACAAAGGCTTGTTGGTCTTCTGTTAAATTGAAATTCATAGTTGGTCCTGCTTATCCAATCGGCTCAATTACTTTCGTACTTTGCCGTATTAATCTTTTTGAACCTGAGTCCATATCGGATTGCAACGCGGAACCGGAACAACTAAGCAGACGATCAAAAGCGAGGATGGGAGATCCGAGCGGGTCTGCGTGTTGTTACGGTGGAAGCGATTGCCTACACCGAACAGTGAGGACCACACTTTACACACTGACACGCCGTAAACCTTCCCTGGGGCTCGATTCCGGCCATCCATGGCCTCCAACGGTCAGTTTAGTAAAGTCTGGTCCTCACCCGTATCCCTTAACGCAAGTTAATCGACATATTCGGGCCAGACACCTGAATATCGTCATCAAACCAGCGCGCTGTAATCGTCTTCGTTTCGGTATAGAAACGCACTGCCTGCTTACCGTAGGCATGCTGGTCGCCATAGAACGAGCCTTTCCAGCCGGTAAACGAGAAAAATGGCAGAGGTACCGGAATAGGAATATTAATACCTACCTGACCCACTTCCACTTCGTGCTGATACTTACGTGCAGCAGCGCCGCTGGCCGTAAAAATAGAGGTACCGTTACCGAATGGGCTGTCGTTCACTACTTTCAGCGCTTCATCTAATGATGCAACGTGCATGGTTGACAGCACCGGGCCGAAAATTTCCTGCTTATAAATCTCCATCTCGGTAGTCACGTTGCTAAATACGGTTGGGCCTACCCAGTTACCGTTCGGGTAACCGTCAACTTTACAGTCAGAGCCATCCAGTACGCAGGTCGCGCCTTCTTTTTTGCCTTGTTCAATCAGTGACAACACGCGGGCACGTGCCTGCGGGCTGATTTGCGGGCCATAAGCTGCGTTAGGGTCGGTATAAACACCAGGGCGTACTTTACCGATAGCAGCCGCTACTTCCGGGATCCAATCCGCTGAGGCGCCGACGAATACCGCAACAGAAATCGCCATACAGCGCTGACCGGCTGCCCCAACTGAGGCACCCACTAACGCATTGATAACCTGCTGTTTGTTAGCATCCGGCATTATAACCATGTGGTTTTTCGCACCGGCAAAGGCTTGTACGCGTTTTAGGTTGTCAGTACCGGTTTTGTAAATGTACTGGCCAACATTAACTGAACCGACGAATGAAATCGCTTTGATATCCGGGTGATGCAAAATGGCATCAACCTGCTCTTTTGCGCCGTGTACCACCTGTAACACGCCTTTGGGCGCACCGGCCTGGACGAATAGCTCAGCAATTTTATTTACCGTCATCGGATCTTGCTCAGACGGTTTTAAAATAAAGGTGTTACCACAGGCAATGGCCATCGGGAACATCCACAGCGGGATCATCGCCGGGAAGTTAAACGGGGTAATACCGGCACACACACCCAGCGGCTGAATATAGCTGTAGGTGTCGATGCTGCGCGCGACGTTTTCTACCGTTTCGCCCATCATTAATGACGGAATATTAGCGGCCTGCTCTACCACTTCGATACCGCGCCATACATCGCCTTTGGCATCTTCTACGGTTTTACCCAGTTCACGGCAAATAATGTCGGCAATTTCACCCTGGTGTTCTTTTAGTAAATGCGCGAAACGCATCATTAAACGGGCGCGCTCAGATACCGGCACTTCTTTCCAGGTTTTAAATGCAGCTTTAGCTGATTCAATTGCCCGTTCCATTTCGTTTGGCGTGGCGCAAGCCACCTGCGCAATCACGTCTTGTGTTGCCGGGTTGGTAACAGCGATTAGCTTGTCACCTGTTGGTGAGACAAATTCGCCGTCGATAAAATGCTTAACCTGTTGTGTCATGTTGCTTCTCCCGATTGTTTGGAGAGACTGTCAGCGTGTTATCTGTGTAATTATTTAATGCTGCTGACAGTCAAAGTGTTTGTTATAAAACTTCTACGGCCAATGCTACCGCTTCGCCACCACCGATACACAGTGAGGCAACGCCTTTACTCAGGCCACGGTTGCGCAGTGCATGTATAAGCGTCACCAAAATACGCGCACCTGAGGCACCGATTGGATGACCCAGCGCACAGGCGCCGCCGTTAACGTTTACTTTGCTCTCATCCAGGTCCAGTTCGTTAATCGCCAGCATAGTGACCATGGCAAAGGCTTCGTTAATTTCCCACAGATCTACCTGCTGTTTATCCCAACCGGCTTTTTGCAGTACCTTTTGCATTGCGCCAACCGGGGCAACGGTAAACAGTGCCGGCTCCATAGAATTTGTCGCATGTGCCACAACGCGCGCTAATGGCTTAGCACCTTGCGCTTTGGCATCAGATTCGCGCATTAAAATAAGTGCGGCTGCACCGTCTGAAATTGAGCTGGAGTTCGCTGCAGTGATAGTGCCGTCTTTAGCAAAGGCCGGGCGCAGGGTTGGGATTTTATCTACCTTGGCATTGCCAGGCTGCTCATCGACGTTAAAGGTAACTTCGCCTTTACGTGTCTGGAACGTCACCGGGGTAATTTCGCCTTCGAAAGCACCAGAGTTGATCGCCTGCTGCGCGCGGGTTAACGACTGCACAGCAAAGGCATCCATCTGCTCACGGCCAATGCCTTTTTCATCTGCAGTGCCCTGGGCAAAACAGCCCATAGCTTTACCGTCGTAAGCGTTTTCCAGGCCGTCCAGCATCATATGATCTTTAATCTGGCCGTGGCCCATGCGGTAACCGCTGCGGGCCTTATCCAGCAGGTAAGGCGCGTTACTCATCGACTCCATACCACCGGCAACCACTACATCGGCGCTGCCAGCTTTTAATAAATCGCTGGCCAGCATCACCGCTTTTAAGCCTGAACCACATACTTTATTAATAGTGGTAGCGCCAGCAGTTAAAGGTAAACCGGCTTTCAATGTTGCCTGACGTGCCGGTGCCTGGCCTAACCCTGCTGGCAACACGTTACCCATAATCACTTCGCTCACCGCATCGCCGCTTAAACCAGCTTGTTCCAGTGCCGCTTTTATCGCAGTCGCACCCAGTACTGTAGCGTCGACATCAGCTAATCCGCCCATAAAACCGCCCATAGCGGTACGTTTAGCAGCAACGATAACGATATTGTCAGTAGCCATAAAAATCTCCAAAAAAAGCTGTCGGCTAAAAAGTTGCTCCAGAGCCTACACCAAATTTACGTTTACGCCAACGTCAACCACCTAACACTATGGTAGTGTGCCTGGCTTTTGGTTCAGCAAAGTGTACAGTCTGACCAGCACAAACTGGCATTTTTGCTTTACAAAGCGGGCAAAAATGGCAATTTTGCCAACTTAGCAGCACCCCACCAGCTTTACCTTTACGTAAACTTCACTTATATTGACTGCGATTTCGGGGAAGGCGGTTATGACAGAAAAAGAAGAAAAAACATACAGTATCAGCGAACTGGCCAAAGAGTTTGATATTACCACCCGTAGTATCCGCTTTTATGAAGATCAGGGGCTGATAACGCCTTTACGTAACGGTCAAACCCGCATTTACAGCAAGCGTGACCGGGTGCGACTAAAACTGATTTTACGCGGCAAGCGTTTAGGCTTTAGCCTGGCCGAAACCGGCCAGCTGTTCGAATTATATGACGCTGATAAAAGCAGCGTGACCCAATTAAGTACCATGCTGAAGCTGATTGAGCTGAAAAAAGCCGAACTGCATCAGCAGATGGACGATATCAAAGTTGTGCTGATGGAGCTGGTAACAGTAGAAAAACGTTGCCGCGACACCTTAGCCGACGCCAAACAACATAAAACCGCCTAAGCGGTTGAAAAACATAGCAAACGGGGATCCACAATGATTAGCAGTTATAAAGGGCTTAATTTCGATTTAGGCGAAACGGTAGATATGATCCGCGAGCAGGTTAACGCCTTTGCCCGCGAAGAAATCGCCCCACGCGCCGCCCATATTGACGAAAAAAATGAATTCCCGAATGAGCTGTGGCGTAAATTCGGTGATTTAGGCCTGTTGGGCATTACCGTCGATGAAAAATACGGCGGCTCAGGTTTAGGATACTTAGAGCACGTAGTAGCACTGGAAGAAATCAGCCGCGCCTCTGCCTCAGTTGGCTTATCTTACGGTGCCCATTCTAACCTGTGTGTAAACCAGATCTTCCGCAACGGTACTGAAGCGCAGAAAATGAAATATCTGCCCAAGCTGTGCTCTGGCGAGCATATCGGGGCGCTGGCGATGAGCGAGCCTAATGCCGGCTCTGACGTGGTTAGCATGAAGCTGCGCGCCGAGAAGCAAGGCGATAAGTACATTTTAAATGGCAACAAGATGTGGATCACCAATGGGCCGGATGCGCACACTTATGTGATTTACGCTAAAACCGATATTAACGCCGGTTCCAAGGGCATTACCGCCTTTATCGTTGAGCGTGGTACTAAGGGTTTTAGCACTGCACAGAAGCTGGACAAGCTGGGCATGCGCGGCTCTAACACCTGTGAGCTGGTGTTTGAAGACTGTGAAGTACCGGAAGAAAACGTACTGGGCCAGGTTGGCGGTGGCGTTAAGGTACTAATGAGCGGCCTGGACTACGAGCGCGTAGTACTGTCAGCCGGCCCGCTGGGCATTATGCAAGCCTGCATGGACGTGGTTGTGCCGTATATTCACGACCGTAAACAGTTTGGCCAGTCTATCGGTGAATTTCAGCTGGTACAGGGCAAACTGGCCGATATGTATACCCAGATGAATGCAGCGAAATCTTACGTTTATACGGTAGCCAAAGCCTGCGACCGTGGTGAAACCACGCGTAAAGATGCGGCAGCGGTTATTCTGTACTCGGCAGAGCTGGCAACCAAGATGGCGCTGGATGCAATTCAGCTGCTGGGCGGCAATGGCTACATTAACGAATACCCGACCGGACGCTTACTGCGTGATGCCAAGCTGTACGAAATCGGTGCCGGTACTTCGGAAATCCGCCGTATGCTGATTGGCCGTGAGCTGTTTACTGAATCAAATTAAGCGTTTTGCAAACTAGGGTGGAAGCGGCTGCTTCCACCGTAACAACACGCAGACCCGCGAATTTCTCCCAAATTCGCTCTTGATCGTCTGCTTAGTTGTTCCGGTTCCGCACCGCCTGACGTTTTGTTTAACCCAATGAAAAGCAGATCCAGGCGAAGTGCGTAGCAGATTTTACTAAGCGAGCGATCAAAAGTGAGGCTGGGAGAGCCGAACGGGCGAGCGTGTAAAATGTGCGAGAGCAACGTAGCCGGAAATTCTGAGCCAAACCAGAAGGTAACCTACGTGACCAGAATTACCTCAAAAGTAAACCCTCGCTCTGAGGACTTCCAAAAAAACGCTGCTGCCATGCAGGCCGTAGTTGATGATCTGCAAAGCAAAGTACAGCAAATTAAACTCGGTGGCGGCGAAGCGTTAATAGCCCGCCATACCTCTCGTGGCAAATTGTTTGTGCGCGATCGTATTCAAAAGCTGCTTGACCCTGGCTCGCCGTTTTTAGAAGTCGGCCAGTTTGCCGGCTGGGAATGCTACGAAGATTACGTACCCAGCGCCGGCGTGGTAGCCGGTATCGGCCGCGTTAGCGGTGTCGAGTGCATGATTGTCGCCAACGACGCCACGGTAAAAGGTGGTACTTACTACCCGCTAACGGTAAAAAAACACTTACGCGCGCAGGAAATTGCCGAGCGCTGCCACCTGCCGTGTATTTATCTGGTCGACTCCGGCGGTGCTAACCTGCCCCGTCAGGATGAAGTATTCCCGGATAAACTGCACTTTGGCCGCATTTTCTTTAATCAGGCCAATATGTCTGCCAAAGGCATTCCGCAAATTGCTGTGGTAATGGGCCTGTGTACTGCCGGTGGTGCTTATGTACCGGCGATGGCCGATGAAAGCATTATCGTTAAAGAGCAAGGCACTATCTTTTTAGCCGGCCCGCCACTGGTAAAAGCCGCCACCGGTGAAGAAGTCTCCGCTGAAGAGCTGGGTGGTGCCGATGTGCACTGTAAAATCTCCGGCGTGGCCGACCATTATGCGTTAAACGATGAGCATGCGCTGCAACTGGCGCGCAATGCGGTATCACGCTTAAACCGCCCTGCCCCGCAAGCGATGGATGTAAAAGCACCGCAAGAGCCACTGTACGATGCCAAAGAACTGTACGGCATTGTCGGCACTGATTTACGTAAGCCGTTCGATGTAAAAGAAGTGATTGCCCGCCTTGTCGATGGCTCCGACTTTGACGAATTTAAGCAATACTACGGCGCCACTCTGGTGTGTGGTTTTGCGCGCATCTTCGGCTATCCGGTAGGCATCGTCGCTAATAACGGGATCTTATTCTCTGAATCGGCACAGAAAGGTGCACACTTTATTGAGCTCTGTGCCCAGCGCAAAATTCCACTGCTGTTCCTGCAAAATATTACTGGCTTTATGGTCGGTAAAAAGTATGAAGCCGAAGGCATTGCCAAGCACGGTGCGAAAATGGTGATGGCGGTAAGCTGTGCCAAAGTGCCTAAATTTACCGTGTTAATCGGTGGCAGCTACGGCGCTGGTAACTACGGCATGTGTGGCCGCGCTTACGACCCCACCATGATGTGGATGTGGCCCAATGCGCGTATTTCAGTAATGGGTGGCGAGCAGGCTGCAGGCGTGATGGCACAGGTAACCAAAGACGGCTTGGCGCGTAAAGGTGAAACACTGTCAACGGATGCCGAAGCGGCACTGAAAAAACCGATTGTCGAGCAGTATGAAAAACAGGGGCATCCATACTATGCCAGTGGCCGCTTGTGGGACGATGGCATTATCGACCCGGCACAAACACGGATGACGGTAGGTCTGGCTTTAGCCGCAGCGCTGAACGCACCGATTGAAGAGAGCCGTTTTGGCGTGTTCAGGATGTGATTTTGAGTATAAACACGCAATTGCTGGTTCAACTGTAGAGGCTAGCGCGCAGCACACTTTGACCAGAACCGTGTTTTTCAGGGACGAAAAACACGAGCCTACAGGGATGTATTTACGGCGTGTTCTGGCAAAGTTGTGCGGAGTGATTGCCGGTTGAATAAACACTTTCATTGAACAGAGAGTAAAAACTTTCGGAGAGAAAATGAACCAGGTTTACACAGAAGTCAGTATCGACCCGCGTGGCGTAGCGACCTTAACCCTGAATCGCCCAGAAGTGCACAACGCCTTTGACGACGCGATGATAGCCGAGCTTATCGCTGTGCTAAAAGACTTAGCCAATAACGATGCAGTACGGGTATTGGTGCTTACCAGCAACGGCAAAAACTTCTCTGCCGGCGCCGATTTAAACTGGATGCGCTCCATGGCGCAAAAAGATTATCAGCAGAATTTAAACGACGCTGGCGAACTTGCCACGCTAATGCACCGGCTGGATAAATTCCCCAAACCTACGCTGGCCTTAGTGAAAGGCGCAGCCTTTGGCGGAGCCTTAGGTTTAGTCGCCTGCTGCGATATCGCTATCGCAGAAGAAAACGCCAGCTTCTGCTTAAGCGAAGTGCGCATTGGTTTAATACCAGCGGTAATCAGCCCCTATGTCATGCGCGCCATTGGCGAGCGCGAAAGCCGGCGTTATTTTTTAACCGCCGAACGCTTTATGGCACCAAAAGCCAAACATCTGGGTCTGCTGCATGAAGTGGTTAATGAAGGTGAGTTAGCTGACAGCGCAGAAACCTTTATCAATACCCTGCTGCAAAACAGCCCGGCAGCATTAACCGCGGCCAAATCGCTGATCCACAATATTTATAACCGCAAGATCAGCAATAACGTAATAGCCCACACTGAACAGGCGATAGCCGAAATACGGGTATCACCCGAAGGTCAGGAAGGCTTAAGCGCCTTCTTAGAAAAACGTAAACCGGCCTGGCTTGGCAAGGAAGACGCATAATGTTTCGCAAAATACTAATAGCAAACCGCGGCGAAATTGCCTGCCGTGTTATCGACACCGCGCACAAACTCGGCATCCGCTGCGTGGCAGTGTATTCAGAAGCCGACGCTAATGCCCGTCATGTCCGCATGGCCGATGAAGCCTATTTGTTAGGCCCGGCGCCCAGTAAAGATTCGTACCTGCGCGCAGATAAAATTATCGCCATCGCTAAACAAAGTGGCGCAGAAGCCATTCACCCGGGTTACGGCTTCTTATCGGAAAACGAAAGCTTCGCCAAAGCCTGTGATGAGGCAGGCGTGATATTTATCGGCCCACCGGTCGGTGCCATTACCGCTATGGGCTCAAAAAGCGCTGCTAAAGATATTATGGCCAAAGCCGGCGTACCGCTGGTGCCGGGCTATCATGGCGATGATCAGACAGATGAGCTACTTAAAACTGAGTCTGAGCGAATTGGCTACCCACAGCTATTGAAAGCCGCCTATGGTGGCGGTGGTAAAGGTATGCGCGTGGTGTGGAAAGCTGAAGAATTTGCCGATGCCTTAGCCAGTGCGCGCCGTGAAGCCAAAGCCGGTTTTGGTAACGACAAAATGCTGATTGAGCGCTACCTGACCAAACCGCGCCATATTGAAATTCAGGTATTTGCCGACAATCACGGCAATGCCGTGTATCTGGCCGAACGCGACTGCTCTATACAGCGGCGTCACCAAAAAGTCATCGAAGAAGCGCCAGCGCCAAACTTCAGCAGCGAGCAGCGTAAAGCCATGGGTGAAGCCGCAGTAAAAGCGGCCAAAGCCATTGATTATCGTGGTGCTGGTACGGTGGAGTTTTTGTTTGATGAAGACGGCTCGTTCTACTTTATGGAGATGAACACCCGGCTGCAGGTAGAGCATCCGGTTACCGAGATGATCACCGGTCAGGATTTAGTTAAATGGCAACTGTTAGTCGCCGCCGGCGAAAAGCTGCCGCTGGCGCAGGACGATATCCAACTCGATGGCCACGCGATAGAAGTGCGGGTATATGCCGAAGATCCGGATAACGACTTCCTGCCGCAAACCGGTAAGCTAACCTACTTACGCCAGCCTGAAGCCAACCGCCATGTGCGGGTGGATACCGGCGTGGTAGAAAACGATGAAGTATCACCCTTCTATGACCCGATGATTGCCAAGTTAATCGTCTGGGATGAAAGCCGCGACCGTGCTATCGCCCGCATGCTGCGTGCGCTGGATGATTACCGCATCGCCGGTGTTACTACTAACCTGGGCTTTTTAACCAGCTTAACCGAGCACCCGGCGTTTAAAGCCGCCGAGCTTGATACCAACTTTATTAATAAGCATCAACAAAGCTTGTTTGCGCCGGCCAATAAAGAAAATAATCAGGCGCTGGTATTGGCGGCGCTGTTTATTCTGCAGCAGCAAAAAGCACCACAAGCGTCGTGTAACAGCTTTAGCCCCTGGCAATTCAGCCATGGCTGGCGCGTTAACGAAACGCCAACTGTTGAGATCAGCCTGCAGCATGGCGAACAAAGCTCCTTTTTAAAAGTACAGCAACTGCAACAGCATTACGTTATTGACGTTGCCGGCCAGCAACTGTGCTGCAGCGCCGAGCTAAACGGTGATGAGTTAAGCGCAGTGCTGGGCGATCACCGCACTAAGGTGCGGGTAAGCCGTTATGCCGACACCATCAGCGTGTTTATCAAACATCAGCGCTATGACTTTAGCTACCAGACCGAAGTAGCCACTGAAGTAGAAGGCGCAGATCACGCCGGCAGTTTAACCGCGCCAATGAACGGCACTATAGTGGCGGTAATAGCCAAAGCCGGGGCAACCGTAAAAGCCGGTGATACGCTGGTGATTATGGAAGCAATGAAAATGGAATACGCCATTAAAGCGCCGAAAAACGGTGTGGTTAATGAGGTGTTTTATGCCGCCGGTGATCTGGTAAAAGACGGCGCCGAACTGGTAGATTTCTCGCCGGAGGAAGCATGAGTTTTCCCAAGCAGGTACGCCTTGTTGAAGTCGGGCCGCGTGATGGCTTACAAAACGAAAGCACGGTATCAGCCAGCGATAAAATCACGCTGATCAATATGCTCAGCGATGCTGGCCATAGCTACATTGAAAGCGGTGCTTTTGTCTCACCCAAGTGGGTGCCGCAAATGGCCGACTCAGCTGAAGTGTTTGCCGGTATTAACCGCAAAGCCGGTGTCACTTACGCCGCGCTGACGCCAAATTTAAAAGGCTATGAGGCAGCCAAAGCTGCCGGTGCCACTGAAGTGGCGATTTTTGGCGCTGCATCTGAAGCCTTTAGCCAAAAGAACATTAACTGCAGCATAGCTGAGAGCCTGGAACGCTTTGCGCCTGTGGTCGACGCAGCCAAAGCCGACGGTATTAAGGTGCGTGGCTATGTGTCCTGTGTGGTCGGCTGCCCTTATCAGGGCGATGTCGCACCAACCGAAGTGGCTTTGGTGGCTAAAGCGCTGCTGGAGATGGGCTGTTACGAAATTTCGCTTGGCGATACCATAGGCGTTGGTACGCCGGATAAGGTTAATGCCATGCTCGATGCGGTGCTTGCTATGGTACCGGCCGATAAGCTGGCGGTGCATTTTCATGACACTTACGGTCAGGCGTTAACCAATATTTACGTGGCGCTAAGCCGCGGTATTGCTGTGATTGATAGCGCCGTAGCTGGTTTGGGTGGCTGCCCTTATGCTGCAGGCGCGTCAGGCAATGTTGCCAGCGAAGATGTGGTGTATTTACTGAATGGGCTTGGCATTTCGCACGGCATAGATTTAACTGCGCTGGCCAAAGCTGGCTGGTTTATTACCGACAAGCTGGGGAAGCAGCCTAGTTCTAAAGTAGGATTGGCGCTTAAGGCCAAGTGCGGTCAGACTGGTAATTAGTTAACAGCAACAAGAAAGGTTCTTCGAACACGGTAATCACTCCGTACTACTTTGCCGAAACACGCCGTAAATACGTCCCTGTAGGCTCGTGTTTTTCGTCCCTGAAAAACACGGTTCCGGTCAAAGTGTACTGCGCGCTTACCTTGGCACAGATCTTAGCGGATGCGGATGTGATTTTTTCTGCGACCGTTGGAGGCCATGAATGCCGACAAATTCGTCTGGAACGAATTTGGACAGCGTAGCTGGCCCGTAGGGTAAACGTTCGGAAGACGTTTACAATTCGAGCCCCATGGATGGTTTATGGCGTGTTGCAGAAAAAACTTCACGCAGCAGCCGCGAAATCGAAGAGCTGCTTGCAACAGATAGTTCAGCAAAGAACAGAGGACAACAAATGGCAGGGTTTAATAAAGTCGTACATAGCTACGAAGACGCCATGGCAGGCCTGCAGGACGGCATGACCGTTATTGCCGGTGGCTTTGGCTTATGCGGCATACCTGAGGGTTTAATTGCTCAGATCAAAAAAATGCAGACCAAAGATCTCACCGTGGTATCAAACAACTGCGGCGTAGATGGTTTTGGTTTGGGCATTCTGCTGGAAGATAAGCAAATCAAAAAAATGGTTGCCTCTTACGTCGGTGAAAACGCCCTGTTTGAAAAGCAATTATTAAACGGCGAGCTGGAAGTAGAATTAACACCACAAGGCACGCTGGCCGAAAAAATGCGTGCCGGCGGTGCCGGTATACCAGCGTTTTTCACCGCCACAGGTTTTGGCACACCGGTAGCGGAAGGCAAAGAAACCCGCGAAATTAAAGGCCGTAACTACGTGCTGGAAGAGTCGATTACCGGTGATTTTGCCATCGTGCGTGCCTGGAAAGCCGACCGCTACGGTAATCTAATGTTCCGCCACACCTCAATGAACTTCAACCCGATGGCAGCCACCGCCGGTAAAATTACCGTGGCTGAAGTAGAAGAAATTGTTGAACCGGGTGAGCTTGAACCATCACAAATTCATACGCCGGGTATTTATGTGCAGCGCGTGATCAAAGCTAACTTTGAAAAACGCATTGAACGTCGTATGGTCCGTCAAGGTTAAGGAGGCAACAATGGCTTTATCTCGTGAACAGGTTGCCATGCGCGTGGCGCAGGAACTGCAAGACGGTTACTACGTTAACTTAGGTATCGGTATTCCTACTCTGGTGGCCAACTATGTGCCGGCCGGTATTGAAGTAATGCTGCAATCTGAAAACGGCTTACTGGGTATGGGCCCCTACCCGACGGAAGATGAAATCGATGCCGATATGATTAACGCCGGCAAAGAAACCGTTACGGCCATTAAAGGCGCGGCGATTTTCAGCTCTGCCGAAAGCTTTGCCATGATCCGTGGCGGCCATGTTGATTTAACCGTGCTGGGCGCCTTTGAAGTCGACCAAAACGGTAACATTGCCAGCTGGATGATCCCGGGCAAACTGGTAAAAGGCATGGGCGGTGCGATGGATTTAGTCGCGGGGGCACAAAACATCATCGTTACCATGACCCACGCCGACAAATACGGTAACAGCAAACTGCTAACCGACTGCACGCTGCCGTTAACTGGCGTAGGCTGTGTGAAAAAAATCGTTACCGACCTAGCCGTACTGGAAGTACGTAACGGCGCATTTCACCTGTTAGAGCGTGCTCCGGGAATTTCGGTAGACGAAATCAAACAAAAAACCGCCGGCAAGCTGGTAATCGACGGCGATATACCGGAGATGGTGTTTAACTAAGTTGCCGCTTTAAGTACTGAACAGCGCTAAGATTGTGATGATCTTAGCGCTGTTTTTTTGACCACGACACAATCACATGATAACCTCTCTAAATATCAACTGATATTGGATGCATCATGACAGCCTTAGTTCGTGAGTTTACTCCTACCCTTTATACTGCGCCAAATCTGTGGCAACAGCTTGGTATTGCCGAGCGCGGGCCTAAATTGTATCAGGCGCTGCATGAAGGATTTAGCTACAGCGTATTTGATAAGCTGTCTTTAGTCTCAATGCTGGATAAAAAGCAGTTAGCGCAGGTTTGCCAGTTAGCCCCAGCTACTTTGGCAAGGCGGGCAAAACTGGGTAAATTTACCCAGGAAGAAAGCGACCGGCTGCATCGTTTTGCTACCGTGTTAGTCGCCGCGAATACGCTGTTTGATACCGATATGGCCGCAACCAAACGTTGGCTTACTGAACCGGTATACGGCCTTGGAGATAAAGCACCGCTGGATATGCTGGCAACCTCAGCTGAAACCCAGGCGATACTGGATTTAATTGGCCGCTTAGAACACGGTGTTTTTGCCTGATGCAACTGTATCGCTTAGTGCATAACAAATGGGCTGCACAAGCATTTGATGGTGAAGGTGCAAAACTTTATGGTGGACGCTGGAACAGCAAAGGTCAACTGTGTGTTTATACTGCCGGCTCTGAAGCGCTGGCCATACTGGAAGTGCTGGTACATTTAAATAATCGCACTGCACTTAAACAATACCGGCTATTTCAATTAACGATTACTGCAGACGAAGTACTGTCGCTCAGTCAGGCCAATTTGCCGGCTAACTGGCAACAGCAACCGGCCAGTATCGACACCGCACGTATTGGCGATAGCTGGCTGGCACAAAACGCCAGTCTGGCGTTATCTGTGCCCAGCGTTATTGCACCACGTGAGCGCAATATTCTGCTCAATCCAACCCATGCCGCTTACCAAGCTTGCATCGACAACAGCACTGAGTTGGATTTTCTGCCTGATCCGCGTTTAACGCTTTAACCGCGCCAACAAGCTGGAGGTATCCCAGCGGCCGCCGCCCATTTGTTGTACTTCGCTGTAAAACTGATCTACCAGTGCCGTTAAGGGTAAATGGCTGCCATTTTGCCGCGCTTCACTCAGCGCTATGCCTAAATCTTTACGCATCCAGTCTACGGCAAAACCAAAATCATATTTGCCATCCAGCATGGTCAGCGAACGGTTTTGCATCTGCCAGGATGATGCCGCGCCTTGTGATATCACCTCAACCACTGCTGCGCCATCAAGCCCGGCATGCTGTGCAAAGTTAAGTGCCTCTGCCAGCCCCTGCACCACACCGGCAATACAAATTTGGTTAACCATCTTTGCCAATTGGCCACTGCCTGCCGGGCCTAATAACTTAGCGCAGCGCGAGTAACTCATTATCGCCGCCTCTGCTTTGGCAAAATCGGCTGGCTCACCGCCAATCATCACTGTCAACACACCGTTTTCAGCACCTGCCTGGCCACCAGATACCGGTGCATCTAAAAAGCCTACGCCTTTAGCTGCGGCGGCAGCGGCCAGCTCGCGCGCTAAGTCTGCCGACGCCGTGGTGTGATCAATCAGCACTGCCCCCGCAGCCATAGCTGTTAATACGCCGTGCTCACCGTACACCACTGAGCGTACATCGTTGTCGTTGCCGACACAAAGAAACACCAGGGTGGCGCCCTGTGCAGCTTGTGCCGGGGTTTGCGCATAAGCGCCACCGTACTGCGCGGCCCACTTTTGCGCTTTGGCGCTAGTACGGTTGTACACCGTTACCTGATAGCCTTTTTGTTGCAGGTAACCCGCCATTGGGTAACCCATTACCCCCAGACCAATAAAGGCGACCTTATTCTCACTATTAATTGACATATTAATGACTTAAATCTGTGACATACTGTGGCGCAAAGCTTACAAAGTTCCGTACCCAATGAAAAGCATTTTAAATAAGGGATCCGCATGGCTAATGTACATCAGTACAAGGTAAAAGACGCTGCAGGTAACGAGCTGGATTTAAGTCAGTATCGTGGCAAGGTATTGCTGATCGTAAACACCGCCAGTCAGTGTGGTTTTACGCCGCAATACAAAGAGCTGGAGCAGTTACACCAGCAATATCATGATAAAGGCTTGCTGATCCTGGCCTTTCCCTGCAATCAATTTGGTGGGCAGGAACCGGGTTCGGATACCGATATTCAACAGTTTTGCCAACTTAATTACGGCCTGAGCTTTCCGGTTATGTCCAAGCTGATGGTAAACGGTCCCGATGCTTCGCCGTTATTCGAGCACTTAAAAGACAGTGCCCGCGGCTTAATGAAAACCCGCGCCATTAAGTGGAACTTTACCAAGTTTCTGGTGAATAAAGATGGCGATGTCGTAAAGCGCTACGCGCCGCGTACTAAGCCGTCAGCCATAGCCGGTGCTATTGAAGAATTGCTGTAACTTTGATCCAGCGCTAAATACTGCCCACGGCTTTGCGCTAAGCTATACCGCAACAGATGGGAGAACCAACATGAAAGTTGCCGTATTCAGCGCCAAAAAGTATGACCGCGACGGGTTAAGCCAATGGGCCGACACCAGTATTCAATTTAGTTACCACGAAACCAGGCTAAATAGCGACAGTGTTAAACTTGCTAGCGGTTGCCATGCAGTGTGTGTGTTTGTAAATGATGAGCTAAATGCCGCCGTACTGCAGCAATTATCGCAAATGGGCATTGAAATGGTCGCGTTACGCTGTGCCGGCTTTAATAATGTCGATTTAACTACTGCCAAAGCATTAGGCATTCGCATTGCCCGGGTACCGGCCTACTCACCTGAGGCAGTGGCAGAGCACACCATAGGCATGATGCTGTGTTTAAACCGCAAGCTGCACAAAGCTTACAACAGAGTACGCGATGATAACTTTGCCCTGGACGGCCTGCTGGGCTTTAACCTGTTTGGCAAAACCGTAGGCTTAATCGGCACCGGCCGTATTGGCCAGGCGACTGCCAGAATACTGCATGGTTTTGGATGTCAGCTATTATGTCATGATATCGCACCCAGTGATGTGCTAACCGAACTGGGCGCTCGCTACGTACCACTGCCAGAGCTGTACGCGCAAAGCGACATTATCAGCCTGCATTGCCCGCTGACACCCGATACCAAACACCTGATTAATCACTACAGTATTGGCAGCATGAAAGATGGTGTGATGCTGATTAACACCAGCCGCGGCGCGCTAATCGACAGCAAAGCAGTTATCGACGGCCTGAAAAACCGCAAAATAGGTTATCTGGGCCTGGATGTATACGAGCAGGAAGCCGATTTATTTTTTGAAAACTTATCCGAGCAAATGATCGATGATGAGATATTTAAACGCCTGCTAACCTTTCCTAACGTGCTAATCACTGGCCATCAGGCGTTTTTTACCAAAGAAGCCTTGCAGGAAATTTGTCAGGTCACCAGCGACAACCTACTGGCGTTTGCCAGTAATACCGCCACGGGCAACGAGTTGGTAAATTAACTGCTGTACGGCAGCATAACAGCAGAAGTAAGGCCGTTATCACGATCAGAAGGTGTACACCAACGAAGCTGAAGTTTCACTATCAGTTTTACGCAATGCACCTTCAGGTCGCGAGTTGTGCCGCAGCACAAAATTAAACCGCATTGACAGTTTATCAATGATTTTTGCCGTAATACTGCTGCGACTGAGTAACGTGGAGTTTTCACCGTTTAACGACAATGCGCCTTCCAGAGTCTGACGAAAGCGCACGTTTTCAAATAAGGCATAATCCATGTTGGCAGCAAAAAACCAGATGGCGCCACTGTTGTTATTGCCGGCGGCACTGCGCTGATAGGAAAAACCCGGGCCGGTTTCTAAATCCAGGTAGCTTTCCAGTTGTTCATACATACGATTGCCATAACCGGCAGCCAGCGTAGCCTGTTCACGAAAAGCACCAAATCGGTCATAACTGTATGAGCCACGGCCAAATATCGATTCACGCCCTGTCACCAGCTTATAGTTGCTCTGGCCGGAGAAACCATAGCGGTTTGCAGTGGTTACCCGGCGTTTTTCATTGGCGTTATTATCCAGCACATTGTTTTTTTGGATCAGGCTATGCAGCTGATATTTATTACGAAAGTATTGTAAATCGTGCACCAGCTCGCTATTCGCCCGAATAGCAAAGGAGTCAGTATTGCCGGAGGTAAGCAAAAACCCCAGTTCAACACTGCCGGTTACCGTGCCAAAAAAACCAATAGGTTGCAGCGGCTCTTCGCTGTCTGGCAACGCTTCCGTCTCAGATGCCTGTACCCCATACAGGCTAAGCATCAGTGCAACACTGATACCAATTAAGAAAAATCGCATTAGCTCGCTAACTTACTCCTAAACCAGCTTTACCCATGAATTTTATACCTTACGACTTATTAGTATTGTTTGTTGTCGTGAGAAAGATTGTAACAGTTGCCTGTATCTCAGCCCGGTTTAACGGGCTGAGAAATTCGGCATTTGGCCGCAAGCTTGATACTGAATTAGCTCACTCAGCAGCGCGCGCTGCAACAAAGTCCAACGCCAGCTGCAACCTGGCCAGGGTCCGCTCTTTACCGATTAACGCCAGCGTAATATCCAGCGCCGGTGAATTGCCGCCACCGGTTACAGCAACACGCAGCGGCATACCAATTTTACCCATGCCGACACCTAACTGCTCGGCAGTCGCGTTAATCACTTGATGCACAGCTTCTTGTGACCAGTCAGCTAACGCGGCTAAATTGGCTTGTACAGCCTGCAATGGCTCAAGTGCCACCGGGCGTAAGTGCTTCTTTGCCGCTTCAGCGTCAAATTCACTAAAGTCTTCATAGAAATAGCGACTAACTTGCACCATTTCTTTAAGTGTTTTTACCCTTTCAGCCTGCGCTTTAACTACTTCCGTCAAGGCAGGGCCCTGGCTGATATCCAACGTCTGCTCAGCAATATGCCACTGCAGTTGCGCCGCCACCTGCTCTGGCGGCAGGGTTTTCATATAATGCTGGTTTAACCATATCAGCTTGTCGGTATTAAATGCCGATGGTGCCCGGTTGCAGCTATCCAGATCAAACAGCTGGATCAATTCTTCTTTGCTGAAAATTTCCTGATCACCATGCGACCAGCCCAAACGAACTAAGTAATTTAGCAGCGCCTCAGGCAAAAAGCCGTTATCCCGATACTGCATAACCCCTACGGCGCCATGACGTTTAGATAAACGCTTGCCATCGTCGCCGAGGATCATCGGCACATGCGCATACTTAGGAATGTCGGCACCCAGTGCCGCCAGAATATTCATTTGCCGCGGTGTGTTATTCACATGGTCATCACCACGGATCACGTGAGTAATACCCATTTTCCAGTCATCGACAACGACTGTCAGATTGTAGGTTGGCGTACCGTCGCTGCGGGCAATAATTAAATCGTCCAATTCACTGTTGGCAATTTCAATTTTGCCTTTAATTAAGTCGTCAATGACGACAGTGCCGCTTTGCGGGTTTTTAAAACGGATAACATAAGGCTTATCGGTTGGGTGGTCGTTACGGTCACGCCACATGCCGTTGTAACGTGGCTTTTCGCCTGCGGCTGCTTGAGCTTCGCGCATAGCATCAACTTCTTCGATGGTACAGAAGCACTTATAGGCTTTACCGTCGGCCAGAAGCTGCGCCACCACTTCTTTGTATAAATCAAAGCGCTGGGTTTGATAATACGGGCCTTCATCGTGATCCAGCCCAAGCCAGTTCATACCCTCTAAAATAGCGTCAACAGATTCCTGAGTAGAGCGCTCCAAATCAGTATCTTCAATCCGCAGAATAAATTTACCGCCGTTTTTTCTGGCATACAGCCAGCTAAACAGCGCGGTACGGGCACCACCAACATGCAAATAGCCAGTTGGGCTTGGAGCAAAACGGGTAACTAGAGACATAATTTATCCATCACAGTGCAATATTGCGCGTATTGTAACAATGCCCTGCGCCGGATGCACCCGCAATACACTGCCCTTTGCTGCTGTTTTATCCTTAGCAGAGGCAGAATGTTTAATAATGCAGCAAGCAAACTGGATTTCATAAAATAATGTTGACAGCTTTTTCATGCTCCCTATAATGAGCGCCATCAAACAGCGTGGATTGTTAGCTCAGCTGGGAGAGCACCGCCCTTACAAGGCGGGGGTCACTGGTTCGAACCCAGTACAATCCACCACTTGATGTCTTATCATGAAAAGCACCGCCTGCTCTTCACGACGAGACGGTGGTCACTGGTTACAACCCAGTACAATCCACCAAAATTTAAAATTGTTTGAAACTCCCATGGATTGTTAGCTCAGCTGGGAGAGCACCGCCCTTACAAGGCGGGGGTCACTGGTTCGAACCCAGTACAATCCACCACTTCCTGTTTTAAAAATCATCGAAAAGCACCGCCCGCTCCTTATTAAGACACGGTTGTCACGGCTACTAACCCAGTACAATCCACCACTTCCTGTTTTAAAAATCATCGAAAAACACCGACCGCTCCTTATTAAGACACGGTTGTCACGGCTACTAACCCAATACAATCCACCACCTCCTGTTTTAAAAATCATCGAAAAGCACCGCGCTAAGCAGCTGTGTAATTTGACTGCCCTGCTTTGTTAAAAATTTGCTATAGTGAAGCCAGTCTTGTTAGTACCGGATCTGACGCTGTCTTATGGAACCCGCAGTTAAACGCGATGAACGCATTCTGATTATTGATGACCAAAGCCTGACTCAAAGTTACCTGCGCTATGCGCTGGAACAATTGGGCTACCACAATTTAAGTTACGCTGACAAAGCGCAAACCGCACTAAATCTCTGTAAGCAAAATAGTTATGACTTAATAGTTTGCGCTTACAATCTGGCACAGGGTAAAGATGGTTATCAGTTATTTGAAGAACTAAAGCATAGCGGTTTGCAAAAGCTAAGCTGTGGTCTGCTGTTTATCAGTGCCGATACCGATCCGCAGCTGGTGCACAGCGTACTGGAGCTGCAACCTGACGAGTTTATGGCGAAACCTTTTGTGATCCGCGATTTACAGCAGCGTATTGAGCGCCTATTAAAACGTAAACAACTGCTACGCCCGGTGTATGATCAGCTCGATCTACAGCAATATGACAAGGCCCTGTTGCTGATAAACCGCCAATTAATGCAGCCTGAGCTGCATAAGTTATTTCCGCTACTGCTTAAATTAAAGGGCGACATTCTGCTGCAAAGCCGTGATTACCCTTCTGCAGAAAGCTTTTTCACTGCCATGCTGCAAGTGCAACCCTTTAGCTGGGCCCGCACCGGCCGGGTACGTTGCATGTTGCACAGAGCGGCCGAACAGGAAGCCTTTGCCGAGCTGGAGCGTTTACTGGCCCGCAGTGACACCCGCTTGTTTGCACTGGATTGTCTGGCAGAGCTGGAGTTTGCCCAGCAGCGTTATCAACAGGCGCAGCTGCATATTCTGGCCGCTGCTGAGCTTGCACCGCGCAACCTGTTGCGCCAGCAAAAACTGCTGCAGTTATCGCGTTTAAACCATGACTATGAAATACAGTACCGTGCTGCGCGCGATATGGTGAAATTTGCCCGTTATTCCATGTACGAACAACCCGAGCTGTATTTAAACCTGGCCCGGGCCAGCATAGAGTTTGCCCTGAGTATTGACGACGATGAACATCAGTCCAGGTTAAACCGCCAGGCGACCTTATCGCTGAATACTGTGCAGCGCCAATACCAGTCTCAGGCGTTAGATCCACAACAACAGGTAATACAGGCCCGGCTGTTGTATTTGCAGGATCATAAACAAAAGGCGCGTCAGCTGCTGGAAGACTTACAAAGCGACACTGATATCAGCTCACTGGAAGCGGCACTGGATAAAGCCAAAGCCTTGCATGAAGTTGGCCTGCTTGAGGCATCAAAACAGTTGTTCAATCGTATTAGTCAGTACTGCCGCCAGCAACAGCCTGAGCCGGTTTTAGCTGCCTACATAGCCCAGGAGCAGCAAGAGCGCGCCGCTATGGCTCAGGGCCCACGTGAGCTGAATAACAACGCCGTGCATCTGTATTTGCATGGTAACTGGCAGGAAGCCTTTAACGCCTTTGTGCTGGCCTTTCAGGTAATGCCGAAAAATGCCGGTATAGCGCTAAATTTATGGCAAACCTTGCTGACGGCTCCCCGGCCGTTATGTCCAGCGGATCAACAACAAAGCCTGTTGCATAAGTGTCAGCAACTTATTGAAAATACTCAGCTAAAAGGCGAGCAACAGCAACGCTATCTGCAATTAAAGCAAAAGTATTTAAGCCAGCTGGCTTAAGTTAACCTGCCTTGGCGGGTGGTGTCGCATCGGGCCATTCGGCAAACACCAGCGTTAAAGTCCGGGAGCGCCAGAGCCAAAATACACTGATCAGTAAAAGTACCGGTGTCACTATTCGCCAGGGCGCATCCAGCATTACTTGTGGCGGTAACTGAGTGATGCTTAACACCAAATCGGCTGCGGCAATGGCAAACAATATTGGCCGGCCAAAACGCCAGACATGGCGCCAGCCTGGTTGCCCTTTGGGTTTACGTTGGCTTAACGCCGCCAGCAACAGCAACAATGGCGATGCCAGCAGGCAGGCAACGATAAAGTCATGCTGCATCGGGTAAAACCAGCGCAGCATGTCGCGCTGCGTCTGTGGTAATGTCAGCACCATTACCCAGCAAATGTAAGGCCGCAGCAACAGCAACAGCAGCGCATAAAACCGCAGCGGAATTTTATGCAGGCCATAATCGTCCAGTACCGGCCACAACGGAGTCTGTTTCATAGTTGCCTTTTACGCTGCGCCAGCAAAGCCAGTAGCACAAAAATAGCCAGCGTGGCCCAGGGTAGCCATAAATTACTCAGCTGCGCTAATTGCCCGGCGACCACAGGCGTCAGAAATATTGTCAGGGCACCATAGCCGAAGGCACACAGCGCAATAAAAATAAGCGTGCGCCAGATAAAATGCATACCGGCAGTCTGACCGCGGACAAACCGGTTTATATCATCACCAAATACCACCAAACTGGTGGCAACCATCGCCAGGGCGATATCACGCACATAAGGGCGAAACAGCGCGCCCCAGTCCAGCAACAACTGATAAAGAAAATCCGGCATTTACATCACTCCGTACTGGGTAAATAAATCCAGCATCTGTTGCTCTGTCCATACCGCAACATTTAGCTCGTTGGCCTTCACCAGCTTAGAGCCAGCATTGTCACCGGCAATAACTGCGTGTGTTTTTGCCGATACCGAGCCAGACACTTTAGCGCCTAAACGCTGTAGCCTGGCTTTGGCATCATCCCGGCCCATACTGCTTAAGGTACCGGTTAACACCAGGGTTTGCCCGGCCAACGGCTGCTCTGCCGCGACTTGCTGCGTTATCTGCGGCCAGTGCACACCGGCGTTTTGCAAGGCGGCGATCACGCTTTGGTTGTGTATTTCGTTAAAAAAGCCCTGCAGATGTTCCGCCACCACAGTGCCGACATCAGCCACCTGCAGCAATTGCTCCAGCTTCGCTTGTTGCAGCAATTCCAGTGAGGCAAAATGGTTCGCCAGGTTTAGCGCCGTGGCTTCTCCCACCTCGCGAATGCCCAGCGCGTAAATAAACCTTGGCAAGGTCGTGGATTTAGATTGCTCTATCGCAGCGAGTAACTTTAACGCCGACTTTTGTGCCATCCGCTCCAGCCCCACCAGAGCGGCCATATCTAACTGATAAATATCAGCCGGCGTTTTTACCAGTTGTTGCTCTACCAGCTGTTCAACCAGCTTATCGCCCAGGCCTTCTATATCCATAGCCTTGCGCGACACAAAATGCTTAATGGCTTCTTTTAACTGTGCCGCACAATACAGGCCGCCACTGCAGCGTGCGACGGCTTCGCCGCTAACCCGCTCTACCTGTGAGCCACATACCGGACAGCTTTTCGGGAAGACAATGTCGCGTACCGTGTCTGGCCGTTGCTCAAGCACCACAGAAACCAGCTGTGGGATCACATCACCGGCGCGGCGCACTATCACCCTGTCACCAATTTTTACTGCCAGCCGGTCTATTTCATCCTGGTTGTGCAAGGTGGCGTTGCTTACCGTTACCCCGCCCACCACTACAGGCTCTAACCGCGCTACCGGCGTAATAGCACCGGTGCGGCCCACCTGAAATTCCACATCCAATAGAGTGGTCAGCATTTCCTGCGCCGGAAACTTAAAGGCTATCGCCCAGCGCGGCGCCCGCGCCACAAAACCCAAAGCCTGTTGCTGCGCCAGGTCGGCAACTTTAATCACCACGCCATCAATTTCATACGCCAGATCTGCTCTGCGTTGCAAAATTTGCTGATAATAATCCAGCGCTGCAGTGGCCCCCTTTACCAGACGGATCTCCGGGCACACCGGCAGCCCCCAGTCTTTCAATTGCATTAATCGCTGATAGTGACTGTGCCCATCAAGCAATGACAGCGGATCCTCAACACTGCCAACCGCATAGGCATAAAACATTAACGGCCGCTGTGCGCTAACTTTGGGATCTAACTGGCGTAAACTGCCGGCGGCAGCATTACGCGGGTTGGCAAATACTTTTTCACCGGCCGCCCGGGCTTTCTCGTTCATGCTGGCAAAACCGGCCAACGGCATAAAAACTTCGCCGCGCACTTCCAGTACCGGTGGTATAGCGGAGCCTTTTAACTTTAACGGTACCGCACGGATGGTTTTAACATTGCCGGTAATATCTTCGCCGGTGAAGCCATCGCCGCGGGTCGCAGCTTGTACCAGCAGGCCGTTTTCATAACGAATGCTGACGGCCAGGCCATCAAGTTTGGGTTCACAACAAAAACTAAATTCGCTACTGGTATCCAACCGGTCAGCCATTCGCTTACAAAATGCCTGAAACTCAACGTCGTCAAACGCATTGTCCAGCGATAACATTGGGATGCTGTGGCTAATTTGGCCAAACTTACTTAGCGGCACCGCGCCAACGCGCTGGGTTGGTGAATCTGCCGTGATAAGTTCAGGGTGCTCACTTTCCAGCTGCTGCAACTGGCGATAGAGTTGGTCATATTCCGCATCGGGAACGGTGGGGTTATCCAGCACATAATATTGATAGCTGTATTGTTCCAGCTGCTGCCGGAGGTGCTGCACTTGCTGCAAAAGAGACTGGCTCATAAATCCTTGCCTGTAAAAATTTACGCCTGAAATTGCTGTAACAAAAACGGCAGGCCTGCTGCCTGCCGTTTAGCTGATGTTATTTTTGCCGTTAACCGTGGATCAGCTGCTGGCGCTGAAATTCACGGATCTTATCTACATAATGGCGTACCGTTTGTACGGTTAACACACTGCGCTGGCCATCCAGCACCTGGCCGCCAAATTCCTCGGCCAGTTTTTTCGCGGCATTGTGCATCAGATTAAAATTACCCAACGGCTCACCCGGCCCCGGTAGCGTCATAAATAAACTTACGCCGCGGGTACTGAGTTTGTCGATATTTTCCAGATCGAAAGTGCCTGGGTTAAACATGTTGGCCAGGCTAAACAACACTGCACCTGAGCCGGCACTGTCCTGATGACGGTGGAATATATCCATATCGCCATATTTAAAGCCCAGCGTCAGCAATGCCGATAATAAATCCGGCCCTTTCATATCTTTATGTTCTGGCAGTAACACATACAAAATCAATACTTCCGCCGGCTCTGCCGCTGTGGCAGTATCTTCTGTGCTATTAAGCGGCTCGTCCAACGCTGTCTGTTGCGGTTCTTCGTCATCCAGCGCATTAAAATTAAGCTGTGGCTCTGCCGGCTCATCAAAGGCTAATTCGGTTTGCACTTCGGTTACCGCCTTGGGTGTCTTTGCTGGCGGTGCCGCAGGTACAGTTTCAGTCGTAACGGCGGCCGGTTTATCTGCGCTGCTGACGGCCGATTTTTTAACCACCCGTACCGGTCCTACGCCCAGATCATCAAAGCCATCGGCTTTTTCGCTGCTGCTATTTGCAGACTCATCAAAATAGCGATGCTTAGGCTGACCGGAATTTTTGCGCACCGTCCATAAGCCGTGCAGCAACAATGCTCCCAATACCAAAGCACCAACAATGATAAAAATTAAACGTAGTTCGTCAGCCATATAATTACCTTTTATTAAGAGGCTGCTGCCATTTTTACAGCATCATCCACATCCACCGCAACCACGCGCGACACGCCGGGTTCCTGCATTGTCACGCCCATTAGCTGCGCCGCCATCTCCATGGCGATTTTATTGTGGCTTATATAAATAAATTGTACCGTTTCAGACATTTCCCGCACCAAATTGCAAAAACGCCCGACGTTAGCATCATCCAGTGGCGCATCCACTTCATCTAACATACAAAACGGTGCCGGATTAAGCCGGAAAATCGAAAACACCAATGATAAGGCGGTTAACGCTTTTTCACCACCCGATAATAAATGGATTGTACTGTTTTTTTTGCCCGGCGGTCGCGCCATTATGGTTACACCGGTTTCCAGTAAGTCATCTTCGGTCAGATCCAGATAAGCACTGCCGCCGCCAAACACTTTAGGAAACAGGGTTTTTAGCCCTTCATTTACCTGCTCGAAGGTATCTTTGAACTTTTGCCGGGTTTCTTTATCAATTTTACGGATCGCAGTTTCCAACGTTTCCATCGCCGCCATCAAATCATCGTTCTGCGCATCCAGATACTGCTTGCGCTCAGACTGCTGTTCATACTCTTCAATTGCCGCCAGGTTAATTGGGCCTAAACGTGCTACCGCATCAGTGGTTTTATCCAATTGCTGCTGCCACAAGGCTTCGTCAGCGTCAGCCGGCAACTCGGCCAATACCTCTTTCATATTGGCTTGCTGCTCGCGCAGCAGTTCCAGCATATTGTTGGCCCGTACCCGGTAGCCTTCGGCATCCAGTTGCAGCTCAGACAATGCCGCGCGCTTTTTGTTCAGCAATTGCATGATGCCCTGCTGACCTTGCTCTAACTGGCGCATTTGTTGCTCAATATTGGCCAATGCATCCTGCTGGCCAATTAAAGTCTGTTCGGCCTCTTCCCGGCTTAACAGGCTTTCCTGCAACTGTTCATGCAGCAGCAACTCAGGTTCATCATCCTGCGCCAATTTGGCATTAAGCTGGCTTACCTGTTCCTGTAGCTGCTGCTGTTGCTGCTGGCTACGGCCCAGGCTTTGCGTTAGCGTCGCTAATTGTTGCTGCGCCATTTTATGTTGCATTAACAGTTGTTGCTGGGCGCTGCGCTGCTGCTCATATCGCGCTTTCAGCTGTTGTAATTGTTGCTGCTGATTACCGCTTTGGTGTTGCAGGTCGTGCTGCCCGGCTTCATGTTGCAGTAACTGTTCGCTGCTGTGTTCCAGCGCCGTGGTTAATTGTTCTATGCGCTCTTGCCGCTGCGCTTGTTCCAGCCCACGCTGATCCAGTTCGGCCTGCAGTTTTTGCGACAGCTTTTGTGCTTGTTGCAGCTCTTGCTCGGCCAGTAGTGTGGCAGTTTGCGCCTGTTGCAGCTGCTGTTGCCATTGTTGCAATTGCTGTAATTGCTGCTGTTGTTGTTGCTCAAGCACAGCCAACTGCTGTTGTGCAGCCAGATACTCTGCCTCAGCCTGGGCATGATTGTCTTCAGCCACTGCAAGCTCTGCTGTCAGCGCCTGCAACCGCTCGGCGCGCTGTAAATAGCTGTCGGCGGCTGCACTGCCGGCCAGCACAGCCCAGTTACTGCCCAGCCAATAGCCTTGCGGCGTAATAACAGATTGCCCTTCTGCCAGTGTACTGACCTGCCTACGGGCATCGTCAGCATTGTCGGCACACCGCACCTGGTTAAAATAGTCCGGGTAGATGCCAGTGATTATTTTTGCCGCCAGACTATCAGGCTGCGGCTGTTGTTTGTTTGGGCTTACCCGGGTTTGCGCCGTTTCATCCGGCTCATCCTGCACGCTGGCGTGTTGCAGTTGGCCCAGCACCAGTACCACGGCCGTGGCCCATCCCGGTTGCACCTGCAATTGTTGTAACAGTTGCTGTTGTTCACTGGCTTGCTGTTGCTGCAGACGCAGCAATTGTTGTTGTTCACGCTGCAATAACTGCAGCTCGGTGTTGAGGCTCTGCAACGGGTTATTCAGCGCTGCCAGCTGTTGCTGCTGCAGGTTTATTTGCTGTTGTAGTTGTTCGTACTGTTGCTGTTGCTGCGCCAACGCCTGCTCGCAGTCTACTAATTCAGCGCCAAGCTGTTGCTGTTTATGCAGTAACGGTGACAACGCCAGCTCGTTTAGCTCCTGTTGCAACAGTTGCTGTGCTGCCCCTTGCTGTTGCCATTGCTGTTGTTCATTTTGTAATTGCAATTGCTGCTGCTGAGCCTGTTGCTGCAAACGAAATTGCTGTTGCTGCCATTGCATCAGGGCCTGCTGCTGGCGTTGTTGCTCATCTTCCAGCTGTTGCAGTTGCATCGCCAACTCTTCAACCTGCTGCTGCATAAGCTCCAGTTGCGGTTCATCCTCCGCCAGTTGCTGCTGCAATTCGTGCTGCTGCGCCTGCTCGGCAGCAATATACTGCTGCGCCTGAGATAAACTGTGTTCGGCCTGGGTTAATTGTGTAGTCAGGTTTTGCTGCTGTTGGCGCTGATGCAGAATTTGCTGCTCTAAGCGGCTGATGCTGGCACCTAACTGATAAAACCGGCTTTGCGCCTGCTCCAGTTGTTGCCGGGTATCCTGCGCTTGCTGCTTCAGTTCCAGCAACACCCGCTGATCACCCAGCTCTTGCGACTGATATTTTTCCAGTTCGGTTTGCTGTTGTTGTAATTGCTGCTCCAGCGCTGTGAAACGGTTGTTGTACTGCAGCCATTTGATGGTAGTCAGTTCGGCTTTGAGTTTACGCTCTTGCGCTTTTAATTCTTTGTAGCGCTGCGCTGCGCTGGCCTGCCGTTTTAACTTATCGATATTTTTACCCAGCTCGTCACGCACATCGGCCAGCCGGTCCAGGTTTTCCCGGGTATGTTTAATGCGGTTTTCGGTTTCACGCCGCCGCTCTTTATACTTGGATATGCCAGCCGCTTCTTCAATAAACACCCGTAATTCCTGCGGCTTAGATTCTATCAGGCGCGAGATCATGCCCTGCTCGATAATGGCGTAGCTGCGCGGCCCCAAGCCGGTGCCAAGAAAAATATCGGTAATGTCACGGCGGCGGCATTTACTGCCGTTTAAAAAGTACAGCGACTGTGCATCGCGGGTAACAATGCGCTTTATCGCGATTTCACTGCGGTCAGCCAGGCCGCCGGCAATGCGGCCTTCAGTGTTTTCAAATACCAGTTCTACCGACGCCTGCGACACAGGCTTGCGCTGCGCCGAGCCGTTAAAAATCACGTCTGTCATGGCATCGCCACGCAGATTTTTGGCCGAACTTTCGCCCAGCACCCAGCGCACTGCATCAATCACGTTTGATTTACCGCAGCCATTGGGGCCAACCACAGCCGTCATTTGCTGCGGAAAAGGCACAGTGGTGCTGTCAACAAAGGATTTAAAACCAGACAGTTTGATCTGTTTTAAGCGCATTCAATAACACGTTATTATTGTATTTTTGCCGAATGTAGCAGCAGCGAAAACCGCTGTCACGGAAAAATCACTCACCCGGCGTACCGCTAAAACTTTTACGCCGCCAGCGCTGCGCTTTCTCGGCCACGGTATTGCTAACCAGCTTGCGGGATTTTTTTGGAAACACCACCACAGGCCGCGAAATTAACAGGTTATTCGGATACACCACTTGTTCGTTATCTTTAGTACGCAGCACTGTACTAAACAGGTTAATTTCAACAATGCGGCCTTCCAGATAGTTGCCACCGTCTACCACTCTGACTTCCATACCTTCGGCAAAGGCTTTTTGCCCGAGTAAAATAAAGAAGGCGGTGATATTACTCAGCAGACTCCAGGCTGCAAACAAGGCGACACCGATAACCGCAATCATTGACGACGCCAATACCAGCAAGCCACGGATATCGACACCCCACACTATGCTTAGTACCACTATCAGTAATAACACCAGCAAAATATGCAACACTACGGCGGCGCGCTTATTCATTTCGGCTTTTAGCCTGCTGCGGGCTATTACCTGATACAGCAGCGGCATGATGCGGCGACTGATAAAAAAGTACAACACCAGCACGGAGAAACTGATGATCAGCTGCACCGTTACCGGGCTCATATGCTGCAGCAGTTGTTGGCTATATTGAAAAAATGACAAGGTAAAGTTCCTGCAGTTAATCCAAATCGTTCAGTGGCCAACGAACAATAAAGTCTTCAAAGTCATCCAGGTTAACCTGCAACTCTGAAATGGTTTTATTGCGCACTGACATTTGTTTTTTATGCATCAGGCTTTTTTTGCCGCCGTTTAGCAGCGGGTGCCAATGCGGTAAACCCCGGCCCTCATGCAGGCGGCGGTAAGCGCAGCTGGTTGGCATAAAAAAGATATCTTTTAAATTGTCCTTGGTTAGCGCAATGCAATCCGGCACCAGCACTGTACGCTGGCTATATTCAGTGCACTCACATTTATGGCTGTTCAAGTAACGACAGGCGATATTGGTGTAATGCACCTGTTCATCCTGATGCAACACCGCCGTAGGGCCTTCTTCTTCATCGTCATCAATAAATTTATTCAGGCAACATTTGGCACAGCCATCACACAAGGCCTCCCATTCTTCCTGGTTCATGTCCTGCAGGGACTTCGTTTCCCAAAAGCGTTCTGCCAGTGTCATGATGCGTTTACCTTAGTTGTAATATGCAGATGTTCTGCCAGTTGTAACTCCAGTGTATCGCCGGCAACCAGCGGGCCAACCCCGGCCGGCGTGCCGGTTAACACTATGTCACCGGGCAGCAGCGTAAAATGCTGGCTCATCTCGCTGATAAGCTGGCAAATGCCACGGATCATATTGGCGCTGTTACCCTGCTGGCGCAGCTGGCCATTTACCGTTAAACGAAATTCTGTCTGTTGCGGATGCTGCAGCTGTGTTTTTTCCACAAAACCGGCCACCGGGCAGGCGCCGTCAAAAGCTTTGGCTATTTCCCACGGCCGGCCCAGTTGTTTTAACTGGGCCTGCACGTCACGCAGGGTTAAATCCAGCGCCAGGCTGTAGCCCCATATAGCGTCTTGCACCTGTGCATAACCGGCATTTTTAAGCGGTTGTGCAATCAGTACGGCCAGTTCGGTTTCATTATGTACCGCACCACGGTTTAACGGAATGCTAAAACCCGGTGCCAGTGCACACAGTGCTGTGGCGGGCTTAATAAAAAACAACGCATCAGGCGCGGTTTTACTTTGCATCTCGGCAATATGGTCCTGATAATTCTGGCCAATACATACTACCTTGCCCACCGGCAGCGCTATGGCCTGGCCAGTTACGCTGACATGCTGATAACTCATGTTATTACTCCGCTGCAACAATCAAATCGGCCAGATGGCCGACACTGGTAACAAAATAGTATGACCGGTTCCAGTGCATCAGCACTTTGTAGTTATCATAGGCTAAAAATGCCCGCCCGCCCTCGCCATCCGGTAGTACCAGAGCTGCATTAATGTCGCGTGCCGGCAAAGCCGTCGCATTTAAGCGCTGCACACCAAGCTTATTCCAGTCAGCCAGGCTGCGCTCCGACTGCGCCCAGCGGCCTAACCACTCGCTGCGCTGCAAGCTACCGCGTGCTATGGCATTAGTTGCATCAAAACCAGCTGGCAGCAGCACCTCGCGGCCCCAGGTTTTGCTGTTATCCCAGCCCTGTTGTTTTAAATAGTTGGCAATAGAGGCAAAGACGTCGGCCTGATTGGTCCAGATATCTTTTTTGCCATCGCCATCACCATCACGGGCATAGGCCATAAAAGAGCTGGGCATAAACTGGCTTTGCCCCATAGCACCGGCCCAGGAGCCTTTCATATCGTCCAGACTGATATGGCCTTGCGCCAGTATATCCAGCGCATGATAAAATTCTTGTTTAAAGAAGCTTTCACGCCGGCCTTCATAAGCCAGTGTAACCAGCGCCGATGGCACCGAGTAATTGCCCATAATGCGGCCGAAGCTGCTTTCCAGCCCCCACAACGCGACGATAAAACGCGGCTGTACACCGTAGTCTGCGGCAATTTTTTCCAGCTGGGGCAAATACTGCTGATAGCGCTCGCGTGCCATTTTAATGCGGGTTTCGCTTACTCTTTTCGGCAGATAGGTACTTAGGGTTTCGACAAACTCAGGTTGTGATTTATCAGCCGACACTATCCGCTGATGAAACTGCAGTGAGGCAAATACCGGCTCAAGCAGTTCTGGCTTGTAGCCTTTGGCCAGAGCCTCTTGTTTTAATGCTGCGCTGTACTGCGCAAAATCAGGCTTAGTGTCCTCAGCATACAGCGAGACACTGAATACGGCAGAGGCCGCAAGTGCAATAAACTTCTTCAACATAGAAAGCGCCTGTTATGGTTAACGATGAATTTAAGGCTGGCGTTTATGCTGTGCCAGCAAATCTTCAACAGGAGGTGGAAACTGCAGATAAAACCCCTGCTCTGCCAACTGTTGTTTCACTTTATCGATATCGGCATTGGCTAAATGTTCCCGGCTGGCCAAATTTATCAGCGTCACCAGTTGCGGTGTACCAAAGCTTTGTAACAGTGCCGCCGGCACTGAGCTAAAGTCATCCCGCTTTTGCACATAAAGATAAGCCCCGTCTTTTTTAACACTTTTATATACTGCACATAGCATCGAATAAAACCACGTATCTGCCTTGCTTAACCTTGGCGCAGACTATAACATGAAGCCAACTCTATGCGTAGGCAGGCAATTGCCGCGGCGCAAATAAAAACGCGTGTTGCAGCTTGGTAAAGCGGTAACCGCAACAAACTCTAACTAGTGCGCATACAACCTTTATGTCAGATCAGTCTTTGGAATTAAAGGGCAGTTTATTTCCTTTATCGGTACTATCCTGCGCCGACCTCAGTGTCGATGCCCTGGCAACGCAATTAAGCCAGAAACTCGCTCAAGCCCCGGCCTTTTTTTATCAGGCGCCGATTATTTTAAACCTGACAAATTGTCAGCAAACACCTGACTTTGCAGCTATTAAGCAACTGTTTAGCGGTTTAAACCTGGTGCTGGTTGGCGTTTGTGGTGCCAATGCTACGTTAAAGCAGCAGGCGCAACAGGCCGGTTTAGCTGCATTGCAGCTGGGTAAAGAGACCAAAGCAGCAAAGACAGCCGATACACCCGTGGCGGCTAAAACCACAGCAGAGCAAGTCAGCGTTGCAATGGACGCCCGTATTGTTGAACAAACGGTGCGCTCTGGTCAGCAAATTTACGCCAAAGGCACAGATTTAATCGTCAGGGGCACTGTCGGTGCCGGCGCTGAGGTTATCGCCGATGGCAATATTCATATTTATGGCACCCTGCGCGGCAAAGCGATTGCCGGTGCAGCCGGTGACAATTCAAAACGGATCTTTTGCTCTAACCTGCAAGCCGAGCTGGTATCTATTGCCGGTAATTATTGGTTAAGTGAAAGTCTGCAAGGCAATTTTTGGGGTAAGGCAGCCTGCGTCAGGTTGCAGGACGACCAACTGGTATTAGCAGAATTAGTATAAGGAATTATTGATGGCAAAAATTATTGTTGTCACCTCAGGTAAAGGCGGCGTAGGCAAAACCACCTCCAGCGCTGCCATTGGCACCGGCCTGGCATTAAAAGGCCACAAAACGGTCATTATCGATTTTGATATTGGCCTTAGAAACCTCGACTTAATTATGGGCTGCGAGCGGCGCGTGGTGTATGACTTCGTTAACGTAATAAACGGCGAAGCCAATTTAAAGCAAACCCTGATAAAAGATAAACGTATCGACAACCTGTTTATCCTGCCGGCATCACAAACCCGTGATAAAGACGCCCTGACCAAAGAAGGTGTAGAGCGGGTATTAAACGAACTGGCCAAAGACTTTGATTTTATCCTGTGTGACTCACCTGCCGGTATTGAAGCCGGCGCCATGATGGCTCTGTACTTTGCCGACGAAGCCGTGGTGGTGACGAACCCTGAAGTATCATCGGTGCGCGACTCAGATCGCATTCTGGGTATGTTATCCAGTAAATCACGCCGCGCCGAACAAGGTCTCGATTCCATTAAAGAGCATCTGCTGCTAACGCGCTACAACCCGGAGCGGGTCGAAAAAGGCGAAATGCTTAGCGTAGAAGATGTAAAAGAGATTTTATCAATTGACCTGTTGGGCGTAATACCGGAATCTCAGGCAGTATTAAACGCCTCTAACTCCGGCCAGCCGGTAATTCTGGATAAAGACAGCGACGCCGGCCAGGCTTATTTAGACACGGTTGACCGCCTGCTGGGCGAAAATGTGCCCTTCCGCTTTTTAACAGTGGAGAAAAAGGGCCTGTTAAAACGGATTTTTGGAGGTTAACGCATGTCGTTACTGGATTATTTTCGTTCAAGTAAAAAGAACACCGCCAGCACCGCCAAAGAGCGGCTGCAGATCATCGTCGCGCACGAGCGCAGAAAACGCAACAGCCCGGACTACCTGCCACAGCTGGAGCGCGACATTTTAGAAGTGATCCGTAAATACGTCGATATTTCGCCGGAAGATATCGCCGTATCGTTAGAGCAGCGCGACGATCAACTGTCTGTGCTGGAACTCAACGTCACCTTCCCGGATGACAAGCGCTAAGCTTAGCCAACAAACCCGCGCCAGCGGGTTTGTTATTTTCAGCCCCAGGCCAAGAACTTAAACACAACACTATGTATCAATTCATCTTTTCAGCACTCTATAGTGTTGGCATCTTAGTGGTGATGCTGTTTGCCACAGCCCTGTCTACCGAACTGGCCGCCTTCACGTTGGCAACGCCATTTGGCCACCTTTGGGGCGCATTTTTATCCGTGATGTTTAGCTACTGGCAATACAGCAGTTGGGGTTTAAGCCGGTTTCAACGCTTTAACCTAGTGCGGCTGCACCTGTGGGCTCAGCGGCTATCCGGGCTGGCCGCCGTTATTTTTGCCAGCATGGCCCTGCTAACTGCCATACTGATGCAGCGGGCTGCTACGTACACCGATGAACAAATCTTAGAGGGCGTTTATCCGTTTCTATTGTTTCTGGCAATCAGCTCAGCCATCTTTGGCGCAGGCCGGTTAAGGCGTTAAAAGTAGCGTAATATTACAGCTACTACCGGCAGTCACTGCTCACAGCTGCTGTAAAGCAGACAATCGAGCAGCAGACAATCGGGTAGCAGACTATAAAGGCAGCAGAAAGCTTTGGTAAAGCTATGACTATTGAACACCATATAACCCTTTGGGATGGCAAATCCGCCGCCGGCATCAAAGCGGTTTTTGACGCCTATCATGCGGATGCAGATTTCTCTGACAAGATTGTCAGCCTGTCATTTACACCCAGCTGTGAAATTGGTGCAACCTGGTTACTTAAAGCATGGCTTGAAGCCGGTAACAGGTTAACGGCAAGGCAAATTGCCAAAATATATCCGGCGCTTAACCATTTACAACATTGGCAGGCTAAGTTACATCTGCTGCAAAGTATGTCATACATGCCAATAAGCGAGGCCGACAGTATTCATGTATACCACTTTTTAAGGTTGACGCTGACAGATCAGAATAAATTCGTCCGGGCTTGGGCATACCATGGCTTTTATCTGTTAAGCAGCCAGCATTCAAAATATCTTAATGAGACTAAACAATATTTTCAGATGGCACTGCGTGATGAAGCACCATCTGTCAAAGCGCGGATCCGCAATATTAGCAAAACAGGTTTTTAGCTATTACACCTTTAGATGCTAATCCCGCCCCTGAGGTACTACACCTTCTTAATTAAAATAAATTTAAAAAGCAACACAAAATACATAGCAAACAAAAAAATGTAGAATGCAAAATCCCGAAAAACAGACGAGTTGATATCAGACACAGAATCACTTAAAAATTCTTCATTTAGAGCGAAAGCACGGTCATTACCAAAGTAAAAAACATGCTCCTCTTCAAATAAAATAAAACTCCTCAGAGTAAAGTAACAAACAAAATTAATCTCATGGTTTGTCTTAAACTTTCCATCTACAAATATATTGTATTGCTCACCTACATATCTGTTTATTGAATTAGATTCAAACTCCACATCATAATCAATCAGTCTAAATCTAACGCTTCCGCTTCTAGAAGACATACCCCTGACTATGTAACCTTCCTCACATCGCTCCTCACCGGGACCTGCAGTGTAATAATCAAGGTTAGAATAAAACTCTACTAACAACAGTGCGACCACAAAAAATAAGTAAAACCAGCGATTCAATTTCCCAAAAACCACAACGGCACCCACACTAAATTTAAAAAAATTAATAGTTATACCAATCAATAAAAACTCGACAGCTAATCATGACAAGCCAACAACCACTATCAAATTTTTTCCATATTAAATATCTAATGTACGCAATCACAAAATACCAATAACCACAGATTGGCTTTAGGCCTGAAATTGCAATAAATACTTCTGACTCGATTAATTAACCATAAAGCCCTGTATTTTTCTAACCAATGCGATAAATCCAACAAAACATAAAATCAAGTAAAAAATGTAAATATAAGTATGAAAATTAGCCGCGCCAACAGAAGACATTAATTCATTATGATTTTTTAAATAATTTGAATAATCACCAAAATATACAACATAATAAACATCAAAGTAAAAAAATCGAGTAATTATTAAATAGCACAAAGTGTGAGGCTCTTGATTAAAGCTATACTCTCCATTTACGACAGAAGTGTAAGACGCCCCCTCATTTCTATTAAATGATTCAGCATAAAATCTAACTCCGGATTCCATTGCATAGAACAACGTAGCAGAGCTTCTTGGGGATGAAAAAGACTCAATCCTACCGCGTTCACAGACCACCTCAGACTGTTCCGCAATGTAGTCAGAGTAGTTCAAACAAACCTCACCAAACAAAATCACAAAAGTAAAAACAATAAGAAAATAGCTTTTCTTTTTAAGAAAAAACATAACAAGCCACTCCAATTGCCATTCTAAATTATAATGTTCAATAGTTATACCAATACTGACAATACGAATGAGAATACCAGTACTTTTCCGAAAATGGCTTTTGGGGAATGTAATCAAGTTCAATCCAGCTCTTTACTTTTGAATCAATGATGCCTATCATCAAGCCTTGCCTAAGAACTAAAAACTCGTTCTGATATTGAATCAACCTGCCACCTTCAACTGAATACATTTCCCCATCCTTCAAAAGGGTCATTGATGAATATCTGCCATGCCGTTTACCATGATCTAGCCGTTCTTCTTTGTTAAGTCCGCTCCATTCATAGTAGCTGGCAGGTACTTTAGATTTACGTTCCTCAACACTAACTCCTGGCAACACCTTGCACACATAGTGAGGTTCATTGAACTCTAAAAGCCATTCATTCTGCCCATCACTATCAGCATCAATCTGCGCAGCAAACAGCTTTTTCAGGCCGCTATGGTACTGCTGCTCAATATCGAGCCAATGTTGCTCAAAGGGCACATCCCTATTTCTGCTGTCAGCATGCAGGTATTGCGCAAACTGCATTTGCAAATCTGGTTCAGCTTCATTAGTTACTCGGCTAAAAGGCGTATTAGAAAAATCAAACTCGTTGCAGGCACCTAGACGTTGCCTTGGTGTACGATTTAAAATTTCCAGCATCGCTTCGCACATTTCTGGTTTACTGTTGTTGCTAAGACGAAAGCTTGGTAACGGCTCTGGTTGGCCGTTTATCTGTGCAATGCGGCTTTTATAAGCGGCAACCAGGCAATCAGCTGTTTTACATTGATCCCGGCTATCAGCCGCCCATTGGCGTTGCGCTGCTTCAATCCGTTGTCGGCATTGCTCACGTTGCTGCTTTATACAGCCGTGCAGTATTTCCTGCTCCGGGTTAATGGCAAACTTTGCTGTATGCAACTGCCAGCGCAGGTCATTGTGATAAGCAACCGCTAACTCTGCATCCAACTGCTTTAAACTGTCATCTGCACAGATCAGTTTTTCTGCGTCAGTTACAGCATTGCTGCAATCCACTTCGGGCGTATATTTAGGCGCTTCAATTACAGGGCGGCGTTTTGCGGCTACCTTGTCTTGCTGCCAATAGGTAACCGCACCTCCTGCCACTACCGTAAGCAGTACAAAGCCTGAGGCCACTTTCCATTTAAACTTCATCTAAACCTCTGTGTTGTGTAAGCTTTGAATACCTCATCGCTCCCTTACCCCTTCATCCACCGCTTTAATCACGGGTTATAATAAAAACTCAATAATCCGCTGCTGGCCGGTTTTTATTTCTAAGCTGACGAAATAGAATCACAACAAAATTAAACTAACGCCGACTGGCTATTTAATTTTGATCTGATCCCATTAATTAATACTGCTCAACGATAATACATCCACCAGTCGTGACCATTCCGAAAATAATTAAATCCGTCATCAAATCATCCTTCTTGTTGAATTAAAATAGAATATAAAAACGCTTTTAATTGTTTCATTTTCTCTGCCGCATCAGACATTTCGCCATAGTTTGCCGAAAGCCTGACTAAAATCGTCTCATGTAAGGTCAGGTAAAGTGTGCACCTGGAATGGGCATTAACCTCTTGCCCCGGAAATATGCAGAACGCATGAAAAACATGCTCTTTATCAAAATAGTAAAACCCTCTGTAATGGCTTTTATCGCTTGGAGTGTCATGGTAATTACGCTTGTTATAATCCAAACCCCAATATTCATCAAAGTGCACACTATCACTCTCTTTGTAAGATAAATAATTGGAGAAATGTTTATACCTTTCACCGCCAGCATTCTCAGATACTTTCAATATGATACTTCTACCGGAGAACCAATAAGGCACCTGACTCTGAATAAACATTTCAGCCGAATCTCGTTTTGGTGCAGAAGAAAATATTTTGTAAGTCACACCTTCCATCTGTTTAAATTTAAAGCCGTGGCATTCTTCTTGTTGTAGGTAAACCAGCTCCAGTTTTTCTCTGTGCCGGTTGTCCGGATCAATGCATAAACCCTCCTTTAAAGGCGAGAACGCTATCTTCCACCACCATGCAAAACTTAAAACAACCAAAACTACTACTGACAAAATTAGATAATTCTTATCTATCTTTTTAAATAAACGCTTCAATGTATTACTCATCGCTCCCTAACCCCTTCATCCACTGCTTTAATCACCGGTGATAATAAAAACTCTATAATCCGCCGCTGGCCGGTTTTTAGTTCTGCTGTTACTGCCATACCGGCGCCTAGTTGCACGTTTGTGGCTAATGCCGAGCGCTTTATCGAACAACTAAATAACACAGCCCGCCTTTAAGCGGGCTGCAAAACCGGCAGTGTGTTATTGCTGTAATGCCTGTTGTGACTGGGTATTAAGATGCTGCTTTAAAAACCTGTCCATCGCTTTAAAGGTTTGCCGCCGGTGGCTGTTGGTGCTGAGGTAATGATCGCCGTCTTCCAGTTCAATGTACTGCACGTCCTTGTTTTCGCTTTTTAGTGCTTTATACATAGCAACACTTTGCTTTACCGGCACACTGCGGTCTTTAGTGCCATGCACCAGCAGCACAGGCAGCTGAATTTTGTCGGCGTGGTTGACAGGAGAGCGCTGTTCCAGCAGGTCAAAATCGTCACCAACCTGCTTTTTTACCACTTCATAGTTGTTGTATCGGCGATGCGACTTAACCAGAGCTTCAACATCGGTCACACCGGCAAAGCTCACTGCGCATTGATACAGATCCGGGGTTTTTACTGCGCCCATTAGCGCAGCATAACCGCCGTAGCTGGCTCCGACTATGCAAATGCGCTTAGGGTCGGCTATGCCTTTATTTATTAACCAACGGGTGCCGTCTTCGACATCGTCTTGCATTTGCAAGCCCCAGCCCTGCAGGCCCATTTGCTTAAAATCGAAACCATAACCGTGTGAGCCGCGAAAGTTCATTTGCAACACTGCATAACCACGGTTGGCAAAAAACTGTGTCCAGTAATCAAAACCCCCGTCATCAAAGCTAATTGGGCCACCGTGCGGGAAAATAATAGTTGGCACAGCCCCCTGCTGATAACCTAGCGGCGTGGTCAGGTAACCTTCGATGTTCAGGCCATCGCGGGCCTGGTATTGAATTTTCTGTTTGGCAACCATTAGCTCAGGATCGAGCTGGCTGTATTTGTCCAATAAAAAGGTCATCGACTTTTCTTTACGCTCGCCCAGCAGATAACTGCCGGGGCTGGTGGCACTGCTGGTTTCAATAATGTAGCGGTTTTTATCATTGCTCATGCTGACAATATGGTTGTCCGCATCCGGTAAAGCTTTGTCTACTGCTTTTTGAAACGCCTGATAGTCAGCATCAACATACTCTTCGCCTATGGCAATCACCTTATTGTCTTGCCAGGAATAGCGGATGTCGGCCGGTACATCGTAGTTTTCATCGGCTTTAACCAGTTGTAACGTTGGCTGGGCGGCCGATAGATCAGTTTTAAATATCGCCAGCTTGCCTTCGTGGTAAGCTGACACATACAAAATATTCGGATCAGCGTCGAAGCCTATAGGCCAGACTTCCTGCTCGGAGAACAGCTCAAACTGCCATAAAGTCCGAAACTCTTTAGTGTCGAGCATTTTCTCCTGTACTTCATAGCGGGTATCATCACGAAACAAAGCAATGCGAGGCCTGTGCTGACGGTCTGCCACCCAGTCGTACAAGTCTTTACGCGCATGCGCCACCATTTCATGCAGCCCGCCGTTCAGGCTCACTTTAACCACACTGGTGCCGGTGCCATGGTTAAAGCCATCTAGCGCCAGTAATATGTTGTGCTCATCCTCTGGCATTAAAGCAACAATATTCGATTGAAATTGCGGCGTACGCACCAGTTTACCTTGTAACTGGCCATTCACAACGCTTCGGTTTTTACCGGTTTCTACATCAATTAGCATCAGGCGGGTTTCAGTTACCGGCGTACCATAACGATGTGAGGCATAGGCAGCGCGCATCAGTAATTGTTTATTGTTGGCCCAGATCACCGAGTAAATTCTCAGGTCGCGACTGTCAGCTTTAACCAGGTATTTTTGCTCCCCAGTTTGTAAATCAAATAATTTCACCAGCACTAACTGCTCTTTTTCAGTATCAAGTGTCTGGATCATCGACAGCTTGCTACCATCAGGCGACAACTTAAGTTTGTCGATTGCCGGCGCACTGGCAAAGGCTTCAACCGGTAATTCTTTTGCTGCAGATACAGCCGACAACACCACGCCCAATAATAAGGCGCAGACAGCGGACAACTTCATTGTTAACATTCCTGTAACCATTATTTTTTGCTGCGGCAAAGTAGCAAAAAACCTTACCACTGGCAAAATATTTCACAGACGTTAACAATAAAATTTGCACAAAAACAAAGCCCGCTTACGCGGGCTTTATTTTTACTAAGTTATAACTGCAGGATTTGCTGCTTCTATTTATTTCGCTTTAACGAACGCGAAGATAATGCAAGCAGCCCTAGCCCCAATAAAGCAATTGAAGCCGGCGCAGGAACGTCATTAAAGTCTGGTGCGGCCTGGTCAATAAAAAACATATCCATACCAAAACAATATGCATCATGCTGATGCCCAGGTTGACCGTGAACGGTGCTGGCAGATGTAAAACGCACTGTATCAACTGCATCGAAATTTGAGCTTAAATAAATTTGTGGGTCGGTCTGCAGCGGGCTGCCGATATTATTTACGCCAACAAAACCCCAAGTGTCAGGCGTCAATAATAAACGTTCTAACATCACACCACCGGCCCAGGCCTCGACATAGGTTTCTTCAGCACCGGAAGCCCAGCCTCCACCGACGATTGTATTGCTGGTTAGGATAAAATAGTTTAAATCAAAGACGCCGCCATTGGATTTTTTGATCTCCATTGCCTGTAAACCATTTTGCCAATGCGCATGAACAACGCTGTTTGAAGCGTTGTAGTAATTACCTACATATTCAAAACTACCAATGAAATCAAACACAAAACCATCTTCTTCATAGTAGTCAACGGATGAACATAGCGTCACATCTGTAGTGTTGCAGCTGGCACCACTATTCAGATAGGCCGTACCACCGGTGAAATCAATAATTGCCGCCTGGGCCAGACCGCTAAAACCGACTACACAACCGGCAACAAGGTTGATTAAACTCTTTTTCATCTTAAATCCTTTAATATTATTATTTTGCCTGAATAAGCGCCGAAAGCTTTAGCAAAAATCACGCCAAACAATAAGATATTGATTTTACTGCATTTATAAAATACCGAGATGAAAAACTGTAAAATAACCAGACAATTTCTATCGGAATAACAATAAGTTAGATATTTTTAATTTAGTCCAGCTCAATAGAGAGATTACTGCCCGCAACAACGCTGAACATGTTAAAGCAAAACAAAGCCCGCTTACGCGGGCTTTAACTTAACAGGACCTTCTGTTATTTGGTGTTATGGCTGGACGAAATCGTCCATTAAGATTAACCCGACATCTGCGGTTAAGCCGGCGCCGTCACGGGCTATGGCGGTGTAAATGCTGTTGGCGGCTAAGGTTAAGGCTACCGGGCCTATTGCCGCCATTTTGCTACCGGCTGGGGTGACGGTTACCACATAGTCACCGCCGGCCAAAGAGACATAACCGGTTTCGGCTTTAAAGGGTACCGCAGCAAAAGCCGGCGTGGCCGCGCTGATGTCTTCTGTCGGCGTGACATAGATATCTACCTCACCGGCCAGCGTTGAGCCATGCACTATGCGTACCTGTGCTTCAGTCGCAATGCGCCGTGGCATATCGGCCAGTACCAGGGGTTCAATGCTGTTATTGCCCAAAGCGCCTACGGCTAATACGCTGTAATAGGCACCGGCCTCTAACGTCAGATCGGCATCAATGACGACCACGCTGTTATCCGCATCGGCGGCCACTTTTACGTTGTAACTGTCGGGCGCGACAGCGACATAAGGGGTAAAGTCTGGAAACGCCAGGGCGTCAACTAAGGTAATGGCATCATTAACAATGACATCTACGGCTGGTGCGTCAGACACATTGTGTACAACGCGCACTGATGCAGTTGCGTTAGCATCTAAAATAGCCATCTCGCTGCCATCTTGCCCTACGGCCAACAACGATACCGGCGATGCGCCGGAGTACTGGCTGTCTATGGCAGCTACCACTAAATCTGTGCCGGATGTGGTTAATGGCAGAGAGCCGCTGTCAAATACCACGGTATCAGTACCGGGCAGCGTAATGCGCACCTGATATTCTGCCGGGTCAACTTCGACATAGTCGGTAGCGTCTTTATACATTAAGGTCGCCAGCGGCGTGCCTAGCGCAGCGCCGGGCGCGGTAACATGGATATCCACCTCTGGTGCGGTAGAGGCTGCGTGTACGACCTGCAAGCGGATTTTACCAGCTGCCACGTCTTCGACTGTTCCCTCTACTACTATTGGCTCCAGCGTTTCTTCAGCCACTTTACCCACGGCAAATACCGTGTAGCGTTTCGCTTCTGCCAGTGGCAGATCCAACGGGCCTATCACCGTAGCGGTATTGCCCTCACCTGGCAGTATAGCTTCAACTTCCACACTATAAGTAGCAGGCGCCAGCGACAGCACTTCAGACGCTTCGCCAAATGCCAGGCCGGTAACAGCCGCAGCGTCATTGGCCAGCACATTAACATCAGGTGCATCAATCGAGGTATGCACTACCTGCAACGACGCATTTACCACTACTGGTGGCGGCGGCGGAGGTGGAGGCTCTGGCGTTGGCGCCGGATCTGAATCGTTGTCTAACCAGCATCCGGATAAAGCCAGTGTCAGCACTGCAGGCAAAGCAAAGATTTTTATTCCTTTCATTGTTGTAACCCTTCAGTTGATAAGTGCTGAAAAATTACGCAACGAAATTAGTGCGGGATCATGAAATAAATCGGCAAAAAAACGTATAAAAGCAGGCAAAAAATCGTCTGATCGGTTTTTGCCTGCGGTGCGTTTAATACTGGTTTAGCTGTCGATATGTGCTGGCCGGGGTAAAAAAGGTCGCAACAACTCGGCGCGCCAACCTTGCAAATACTCGGGCAAGGGCAGCAGAGCCCGATCCTGATCGGACACCCGCCAGCACCAGTTCAGGTATTCGTTTAACTGGCGTTTAACTGAGATAAATTCAGCCGGTATCGCCAGGGCAGCAGCAGCCTGTTTAATAGCCTGTGACAGTTGCTCGCTGGTTTCTTTGTGGCCGCTAAAGCTGTCGGTATGATAAAAACGTTGTGGACACAATTGCTGCGGCACGTCTTTGGCAGCGGCAATAATGTCGACCAGCGTTTTTGCATGGCGGCGCACTTCACGCGCCGGTATCGCCGGGATATTCATTAAGCTCTCCGCCGTGGCTGGCCGGCGCTTGGCCAGTTCCAGCATAGCGGCGTCTTTCACTATCAGGCCTAAGGCGATATCTTTATCCATCGCATATTGCTGGCGCCAGGCGGCCAGTTCACGCAACACAGCCAGCTCACGTGGGCTTAACTGCCAGCTGTTTTTTATTTCGAGAAAACGGTACTGCAATGGCAACTGCTGTAACTTGCGTTTATTCAGTTGCTCACCTTCCCGCAGCAACAGGCTGTGCTGCGCAGGGCTTAATTCCGCACACAGTTTGTTATACAGCGGGTGCAGATAATAGACATCATTGGCCGCATACTGCAGTTGGGTAGCGCTAAGTGGCCGTGCCAGCCAATCTGTGCGCGACTCGCTTTTATCCAGCACCTGAGCACTTAACTGCTCAACCAGCCTGGCATACCCCATGCTGCTGCCCCAGCCCAACAGTTCTGCTGCAAGCTGGGTATCGAACAAGGGTGTAATATCTTTAATGCCAATGGTGGCGAACGCTTCCAGATCTTCGGTGCACGAATGCAGCATTTTGATGCAATCTGGCCGTAATAACAGCTGCTGTAGTGGCTGCCAGTCAGTAATGGTTAGCGGATCGACCAGCGCCAGGCTGCTGCCGTCAAACAACTGAATTAAACCAAGTTTAGGATACAGGGTACTCTGGCGGATAAACTCGGTGTCCAGTGCCAGTACACTGTTGGCCGCAACCTGCTGACAGTAGCTTGCCAGCGCATTATTGTCGGTAATTAACGAATACATGCAGATCCTTTAAAACAAAAGCCGGCAATTACGCCGGCTTATATTACAGCTGATACAGCAACTGTAAGCTAGCCACGAAGTTCCCGCCGCAGGATCTTGCCCACGTTGGTTTTTGGCAACTCAGTGCGAAATTCTACCAGTTTAGGCACTTTATAGCCCGTTAAATGTTGCCGGCAGTGTTGGATCACTTCCTGCTCGGTCAGGCTGGCGTCTTTTTTCACGATAAACAGTTTTACTGCTTCGCCGGTGGCGTCATTTGGTACACCTACGGCGGCCACTTCCAGCACTTTATCGCTCATGGCGACGACTTCTTCAATTTCGTTCGGGTAGACGTTAAAGCCTGATACCAGGATCATGTCTTTCTTACGATCAACAATGTAAAAGAAGCCTTCTTCGTCCATACGGGCGATATCTCCGGTGTATAACCAGCCGTCTTTCAGTACTTTAGCGGTTTCTTCCGGCCGGTTTAAATAGCCCAGCATGACTTGCGGACCTTGCACCAGCATTTCGCCCGGTTCACCCGGAGCAACGTCATTACCTTCTTCATCCACCAAACGGATATCTGTAGACGGTGCCGGCAAACCAATGCTGCCGTTAAAGCTGGTTAAGTCATAAGGGCTTACCGTTACCAGCGGACAACATTCAGTTAAGCCGTAACCTTCCATTAAGCGGGTGCCGGTTACTTTTTGCCAGCGCTCAGCCACCGGGCGCTGCACTGCCATGCCGCCGCCGATAGAGGCTTTTAAACCGCTGAAGTTAAGCTCGCTAAAACCAGGGGTATTGAGTAAACCGTTATATAGGGTGTTGACACCGGTAAAGATGGTGAAATGAAACTTCTGCAGCTCTTTAACAAAGCCTTTCATATCACGCGGATTGGTGATTAGCAGGTTGGTCGCGCCATATTTAAAGAAAGTAAAGAAGTTCGCGGTTAACGCAAAGATATGATACAGCGGCAACGCAGTAACGACCTGCTCGGCGCCTTTTTCCAGCAACTTATCCAAACAGCCGCTAACCTGCTCCAGGTTACCGACCATATTACGGTGTGTTAACATGGCACCTTTTGATACGCCGGTTGTGCCACCAGTGTATTGTAAGAAAGCAATGTCGCTGCCCTGCATGTCGGGCTTGCTGTATTGCAGCGAGGCGCCTTTTTCCAGCACCTGATTAAAGCGGACAAATTTAGCCAGGGTATAAGCCGGTACCAGCTTTTTAATGTGCTTAACCACAAAATTAACGATAGCGCCTTTTACGCTGCCCAAGCGGTCGCCCATAGTGGTTAAGATCACATGATCCAGCTTTACCTTGCCTTCAATGGCGGCCAGGGTATGGGCAAAGTTTTCTACTATTACGATGGCTTTGGCTTTAGAGTCGTTTAGCTGATGTTCCAGCTCGCGTGGTGTATACAGCGGGTTGACGTTAACCACTGCACAGCCGGCCCGCAATATGCCCATTAAAGCAATTGGATACTGCAACAGATTTGGCATCATGATGGCAACTGCATCGCCTTTTTTCAGCCCCAACTCTGTTTGCAGGTAAGCGGCAAAAGCAGTACTTTGCTGATCCAGCTCGGCATAGCTGATGGTTTTACCCATATTGATAAAAGCGGTTTTATCCGGATACTGCGCGATGCTTTGTTGAAAAATATCTAATAATGACGGGTAATGATCGGCATTAATTTCTGCGGGTACGCCTGACGGGTAACGTTTTAACCAAACTCTATCCACCGTCCTCTCCTCTTGTCTAAGGTTATTATTGTTTAGCTTGCTACACGCAATCTGTTGTCGCGCTTTTAATCGGTAACAAGTTTATTTGAGTTATTACTCTAACGCTGAATCATCCCACAATTGCTTTGTTAACACAATTGCGGCAGTTATTCTGCCGGTTTAATGAATTTAAGCGTCATACGGTCACTTTCGCCAATCGACAGATAGCTATTTTTATCCTGTAGCCCCATCGCCAGCGTTGGTGGTAAGGCATAAACCCCTTTAGGGTAGTTTTTGGTATCTAACGGATTTGCATTAACTTCACTGCTGGCAACCAGCTCAAACCCCGCCAGTTCGGCGGCGGCTATCACATAGGATTCATCCAGATACCCTTCAACGGCGGAGCTGGAAATATCGGAAAGCTTGGCAGCCCGGTGCTCAACCATCCCCATCACACCGCCTGGTTTTAAAGCGCCATACAGGGTTTTTAGTGTGTCGGCCAGATGGCCGCTTTCATTCCAGATATGCGCATTACGAAATGTCAGCACCATATCAAATTGTTCAGTAACCGCAGGATATAACATCGGCGGATCAAGTTCGATAAAGCGCGGGTTACCAAAATGCTGCGGATTTTCGGCAATACGCTGCTCCAGCTTTTGGCTGACCCGGGCCCAAAATATACTGCGGTCATCTTTTAACGAACCGTCGTTGTGACGAAACTGTGCCAGCGTTAACTGGCCTTCTGCTTTTAAAAACGGAGCCAAAATTTCGGTATACCAGCCATGTGCCGGCCATATTTCTAAAACCGACATCGTCGGTTCTAAACCAAAAAACTGCAGCGTCTGTTCAGGGTTACGATATTGGTTACGGGACAGATTTTCACTGCTGCGTTGCTCGCTTTGCGCCAATTGTTGCAGTTGAGCAGCCAGGTCTTCGGCATTCGCCAAATTTACGCCACTTACCAACACGGTTAACAGGCCTGAACAGAGCCATGTCTTTGTTATAGTTGTTATCGACATACATCATACCTTGTAAAGTAATACTTAACGGCTGGCTGACTGCCAGCTGAACCGGTAAAGGTTTGAGCCTGTAGCTTGATTTCAGTTCCTTTAAATCAAATGAAACCGCAGATCGCGAAACGGCTTTAGCCTGTTTCGCATGTCAGCCATCGACATCTATTGGTCATACCTGACGTATAAAGTACACTACAGACGCTTAACGTCAAACACTAAAAAGGTATTCTGATGCGCCGACATTTACTTTCTTTATCTTTGCTGCTGGCTCCGGCACTGACATTTTCTGCTCCGAACAACATTATCTATATGATTGGCGACGGTATGGGGCCGGCGTATCTGGCGGCCTACCGCTATATGCAGGACGATCCGGCTACCAAACCGGTTGAAAATACCATTTTTGATGAATTATGGCAGGGCATGGCCACAACCTACCCTGACGACGATACCTATGTTACTGACTCAGCCGCCGGCGCTACCGCGCTGGCTACCGGCTTTAAAAGTTACAACGGCGCTATCTCAGTAAACCGTCAGCATATTCCTATCGGCACCATGATGCAGCTGGCAAAAAAGCTCGGTAAAACCAATGGCATAGTTGCCAGCTCGCAAATTAACCATGCTACGCCGGCCTCTTTTTTGGCGCACAATAAAAGCCGGCGCAATTATAATGAAATAGCCGATATGTATCTGGATTACCGTATTGATGGCAAGCCGGTAGCCGATGTTATGCTCGGTGGCGGAACGCAGTATTTTGTCCGCGACGATAGAAACCTGGTCAGTGAATTTAAGCAAATGGGTTATCAATACGCCGATAACTGGCAACAGCTGTCTGCACTAACTGCCGCACCCGCACTGGCATTATTAGCCGAAACCGGCTTACCAGCGGTATTAAACTCTGAGCAGGATAGCCAATTGGCGACATTAACCACCAAGGCGCTGCAATTACTCACACCAGCGAAAAAAGGCTTTGTGTTGATGGTTGAAGGCAGCCAGATTGACTGGTGCGGCCACGACAATGATATCGCCTGCGCCATGGCAGAAATGCACGATTTTGCCAAAGCCATTGCGGTAGCCAAGGCCTATGTCGATAAACACCCGGATACCATACTGGTCATTACTGCAGATCACGAAACAGGCGGTATGTCGCTGGGTGCTGCCGGTGAATATTTATGGCTACCGAAGGTGGTTGGCAACGTAAAAGCCACCGGACGTAGTATTGCGCAGCAACTGAAAAAAGCTGAGTCAGATGCAGCGGCATTGGCACTGTGGGCTGAACTTACTTCTATTACTCTGACAGATGATGAGCTGAAACAGTTACTGGCCACCCGTCAGCAAGATGAGACGACACTGCGTAAATTGTCTAATCAACTGGTCGCTAAATACTCCTACACCGGCTGGACCACAGGCGGCCATACAGCGGCCGATGTGGCTGTATTGGCCTACGGTAAAGAGGCTAAAGCCTTCGCCGGCTTTCAGGATAATACCCAGATCGCGAAAAAGCTGATGCAGTATATTCAGCAAACTAAGTAGTATGCGTGTTAGTTTACACACCGAAGTGAGAACCGATTTACTCTAAGCTAACCGTGTCAGCCCCGGACGGGCTGACACGAGCCCCCATGGATGGGTTTACGGCGTGTTAGCGTGAGCAAACCGGTTCGATAGCGAGGCGCTAGTTTACCGCCAGCAACTGGCGGCGCAACTTAGGTGCACTGGTATCCGGGTGCAACCAAATATCAAAGAATGCCGCACCAAAAGCCGTATCATCCAGCACGCCGGTTTCAGTGCCGTTAAAATAAAACTGCACCCGGCCATCATCCAATAACAAGGCCGCTAAGCGATCGCCTGCTTTCACATCCTGCCACAGTGCTTGCAACTGTGTTGCCCACTGCTGTTGCTGCGCTTCGCTGCTGTGGCCCAGCTTTTGCCATTCATCGACAGTGGCATCAATAAACTGTTGTTTAGTAATATCACGCTTGTAGGTGAGTTCCAGCAACACCGGCGCATTTTGGCGATAATCGCTAAAGGCACCATCAACCGTCGCCAGGCGGGCATCATATAACTGCCAGAATAAATAGCGGTAAGAGCCTTCACCCACCGTTTTCAGATCGGGTATAGCGTACGCATTCCCCCCCAGCAATAACACAAGTACTAAACTAACCGGCTTTAACATAAAACCTCCTGCTCTGGCCCAGCGCTATCGCGATCAGCGCCCAAACCACAACTAATATCAGCGCAGACCACAGCTGCAGCGGAAATTGCAAAGCGCCACCGCTTAGTGCGGCTCCGCCCCAGTAAGATAAAGGCCCGCCACTGGCCCCCAGCAGCGCGGCCAGCCAGGGCCGGGTTAGCACTTTGGCCATAAACTCAACGGCTGCCAAAGCAAACACAGCCCATAACATTAACAACCATAGCGGCAGCAGGTTAGATCCGGCAAATTGCAGCACGGCAAACTGCACCAGCAAAGCATCTATGCCGATACCAAGCAGCAAAATAAGCAATACCGCTATACGTTCGGCTTTGGCCAAACGCCAAACCCCATACAACCAATACAAGGCTACCGGCAACAGTGCCCATTGCTGCCATAACACCAACGCAAACCAGCTTAGTTGAAAGCCTATTAATGCCCGCCAGTTAAAGCCTGTTGTAACACTCATTGTTGTTTCATCCGCAGCGCCACTGCGTTGCGCAGGTTATAGGGCAGCACAGACAATAGCTTTAACATCACACTTAAGCGCCGTGGAAAACGAATACGGCTATTGCCGCGCCGCAAGCCGTTATAAATGCGCTCAGCAGCCTCGTTTACAGACACCAGAAACGGCATCGCAAAGTCGTTTTTTTGTGTTAGCGGAGTATCAACAAAACCGGGCTCGATTAAATGCACGCTAATGCCACTGCCAGCCAGGTCAACCCGCAGGCTGTCGGTAAAGTAGCTAACAGCGGCTTTACTGGCACCATAGGCTTCAGCGCGGGTAAAGGGGAAAAAGTGCGCCATTGAGCTGACAATCGCCAGTTGCGGCGACAATGAAGCTTTAAGCAGCGGCATAAAGTATTTGCTGGCGGCCACCACCGCATGATAATTAACAGCAAAGGTGCGCTCAAAAGCGGCTAAGTCCAAATCATTGGCATCGACATATTCACAGGTGCCGGCATTTAGTAACACCAGGTCTAAAATCACGCCCTGGTCCAGCAAGTTTGCAGCCGTAGCCTGTATCGCCGTGTTATCAGTAAGATCCAGTGGTAGTGCATGAATGCCGGCATTTTTGCTCAGCTCAGCAAGCTTATCGGCAGAGCGCGCCAATGCATAAACTGTCCAGCCGTTGGCAGCATAGTGCAGCGCCAACTGGCGGCCAATGCCAGAGCTGGCGCCGGTAATTAAACAAGTAGAAGTCATAACCGTCCCTAAACAGGTAAGTACTGTTACGACTACGGCTAAAAGTAGCAGTTGGATTTATTCAGGCGTAAAGATCAACGCCTAACAGGCTTTGTACTTCACTGCGGCGTTGTTCGTTAGCCTGGCTTTGGTAGGCTTCAATCGCCTGCTGACTGCGCCGGTCGGTATTAGAGCGGAAACTGGCTTGTTCGCGGCGTTCATCATCTAAGCGGTTAATCACTTCGGTACTGGCACGCACACCACGGCCGGGCGGCAACTCAGTGCGTTGTTCATCACGCTGCGGCACACGACGTGGCTCAGCACCGTTAAATACGGTACTGATGCTTTGTGTCGCATTTGCTGTAGAGTTGATATTCAGTGTCATAGTACAAAGTTCACTCAGACCTAGCGCTAATTATAGCCAGCGCCGCTAACAAACCAAGCATTTTTACATTTCGGCTAGCCAAACTAATTGAAGTTGCAGCTAGGCGGCAAGTTAACTAGTCCCCATGAGCATAGTTGTCTATGTGATTGGGGGAAGTTAACGCAGCCAACACCGCTGCAGCTTCAGGCAGGACGGTTAGCGCCCAGGCAGTTTTTGCCAGGTTACCTCATCGCGTACATACACCGGTTCTGCCAGCTCAGCGGCTATAAACTGCCCTGCTGTCAATGCCGGCAGCGCCAGTGTCAGCATATCCTGTGCCGATGGGTAGAGAATATCAGCCGCAATAATGGCGGCTTGTTGCTGCAACAGCTCTTGGGCATAGGTTTGCCAACCCGTGCCGACAGCATAGACGTCACCCGTCAGATTAAAGGCACTTAGCTCAGCAGGTTTTAGCGCCAATTCTTCGCTTTCTGCGCGCATCAAACCGTTGTGTAGCGCAAAGCGGCCAATATACACCTCGGCCATGCGGGCATCGATTGCGGCGATAACCTGAGTTGCGCCATGTAGACGCTGCGCCGCCTGCGCCATCGCCGCCAGGGTCGACACGCCATACACCGGCACATCGGCGCCAAACGCCAGGCCCTGGGTTACCCCCACGCCAATACGCACACCGGTAAAACTGCCCGGACCGCGGCCAAACACAATGCCGTCGAGTTGATTAAGGCTAAGCCCGGCCTGGCTTAACAACTGTTGCACCATCGGCAACACCCGTTTGCTGTGCTGCTGCGGGCAGACTTCGTCCAACGTTAATAACTCACTGCCAATTTGCAGCGCAACCGAACAGGCTTCAGTGGAGGTATCTAAGGCAAGTAACTTTGTCATTAACAGCAGGCCATTGTCTAAAAAGGGCAGAATTTTACCGTGAATAGCACGAAAAAACCATGTACCCACTCAGCAGAGTTAAAACCGGTTAAACCGTGCCTGATAGGCCTGCGCCAGTTGCTTAATGTGTTGCTGAGCTTCCTCAGCTGTTGGTCGTTCGCCTGCAGCCGTTTTCGCATCCAGCCACTCTTGTACTTCACCGCTTACATTGCGGCTCTCTTCCAGACAAAATGCAGAGTCGCTAACCCAAATTTGTGGTGATAAGGCACTGACTGCAGTCAGCGGGTTACAATAGCTATAACCATGCTTGCTCATATATTGATCAACAAAAAAACCACCGTATAAAATACGCACAACAACGAAAGCCGCGCCGCAAACCAATACAACTTTAATGCCCCAATCAAATCTTTCTGCAGTTAACTTTTTTAAATCTTTTAAAATCAAACCAAAGGCAGCCAAAAACAGTGCAGGAACAAGACATAACAACGGCAACAAATTATGAGATCCGACGAGATACAATGGCCGCTGTTCGATATTAATTAATTGCTTAAAAGACAGCCCAATTTCCACTAGTAAATAGATGCCCATTCCCCAAAGAACTAACACTAGCAAAATTGTCGAAAACCAGCCTGGCTTTTCATTTTCATGCACTATTCTCGTGTTTGTTGCAGACACTAAAATACCCTCAAATCAGGAATAGCAAACAGCTTTTTAAGAAAACTTTCCTTATCGCTAACATAATCTGCGTGTAGTGCTTTAGAACCTGCTTTGGCTGCTGTAATATCAGCTTCTAGCTGAGCAAGCATGGCGGCAGTTTTTGCAGACAGTTGTATTTTGTTGTCAAGAAAATACACACCGAAAGCAAATGCAGTACCTATAACAACAACGGCCAACATAGGCCCTATGGCCATCATCGACGCCGCACCAACATATTTTGCGACAAGAGCCCAAGACACAACCGAAACAACCACAGAGTAGACCATATCCGCAGCTACCCCGCCGACAAAATGGTGCAAGGTACGTTGGTCATTCATAAGTTGATCCAAACCGTGAAAACTAACAGAAACCACTACTGACACTATAAAACCTACTTTGATAGCATTTACAGCACCTAACTCACCTATTCCCATAGAGACAATTTTGGGGTTGCTAGCCAAATAACGTGTGCCGGTAAGGTGCTTTCTCATGCCGGCATAGCCTTCCAGAATGATGTGCTGCTGCCCCTGGAATTTCTGTACCTGATATTTCGCGAAAGCATTGCCGCTGCGTTTTAAGTCTTTGGCAATAACTGTTAACGCTCCAGCGTCTAATCCAATAGCCGCAAAGCCTGCGATAAACTTAATATTGCTTTCATAGGTTTGCCAGATTTTATCTGCATCACTTTTTAACTGAAGCAGGCTAACCAGCCATTGTTGAGCTTGCTTAGCCGTCATACCATTTTGCTGCTTTATGTTTAAAGCCAGCTCAATAAATTCAGCCGAATTCATAACAACGAGCGTAGTATGGTGCTTTTCCAGAACATGCTCTAGTTCTGCTTGCCTCTGCGCCGTTTTGATTTGCTCTGCTTTGTGATTTGCGTAACTGTGGCTGTTGGGGACTCTCATTTGCTATCTTCCTTAATTGCGCAAGAGCCCCAGAATAGCAAAAAAGACCTTAAACAAAAAACATATTTCACACAATATTTACTATTTATTTCCCTACTTTCATTTTTCGCAGAAAATGTACCGCCTCATCCAGCGAGCGGGTGCGACGCATTGGCGGTAAGCTGGTTAAAAATACTTCGCCATAGGGTTTAGTTACCAAACGGTTATCACAGATCACCATTACACCGCGATCGCTAACATCGCGGATTAAACGACCGACGCCCTGCTTTAAGGTAATCACCGCCTGCGGTAACTGTACTTCCGCAAAGGGATCCAGACCACGTCTGCTGCAGTCTTCACTGCGCGCTTGCAGCAAAGGCTCATCCGGTGAGGCAAAGGGCAGTTTATCAATAATCACGCAGCTTAGCGTATCACCGCGTACATCTACCCCTTCCCAGAAACTGCCGGTGCCCAAAAGCACCGCATTATCCAGTTTAACAAACTGCTCCAACAGCAAACGCTTACCGGTGCTGCCTTGCACCAATACCGGTTGGCGTATTAAGTCTGGCAGTTGTTGCGCCACCAGCTTTAGCATACGGTGGCTGGTAAACAGGAAGAAACAGCGGCCGTTATTGGCTTCAATCAGCCGCAGCGCAATTTGCAGTAACTGACCTGCCATTGCCTGCTCGTGTGGCTCGCTTAAATAGCGCGGCACACAAAGCAAAGCCTGCTCGGCATAACTAAACGGGCTTTCCAGTAGCAGGGTTTTGGCGTTATTCAGCCCCATTTGCGCCGTGTAATGGCTAAAACCGTTATTGACCGACAAAGTAGCCGAGGTAAACACCCAGCTGCGTTCATGTTCTGCCACTATGGCGCGGAATTTATCGGCGATACTCAGTGGCGTTAAATGCAAATTGACATGCAAGCGGCTGGTTTCAAACCATAAACTGACGCCGGTTTGCTGCATATCGGTCAGTTTCTGCAGCCGGGCTTTAGCCAGCGCCAGCCGTTCAAAGGCATTATCGACAAGATCACTGCGGCCGAGGCTGCTTTTCATCACCAGATACAACATATCAATGGCTTCAACCACCCGGTTCAGCGCCTGCTGCATGCCGGGCTTTTGATACTGCTCACGCCAGTTACCACGCCCAGGCTCTGGCGCAAACTGCAGCCGCCAGTCTTTAATCAGCTGCGTCACTTTATCGGCCGTTTTCGCCAGCTGCGGATGGTCGCGCAGCTCGGTTTTACAGGCGACATCGATATCGCGGCACAGCTCCAGCAAAATACGGCTGGAGATATTCTCACCAAAGTAATCACTGGCAATATCGGGCAGCTGATGCGCTTCATCAAAAATAATCACATCCATTTGTGGCAACAGCTCGCCAAAGCCGGTGTCTTTTAATGCTAAATCAGCAAAAAACAAATGATGGTTTACTACTACTAAATCCGCCGCCTGGGCTTTTTTACGTGCTTTGAGTAAATGGCAGTCTTCGTATACCGGGCAATCTTTACCCAGGCAGTTGTCGGTAGTGCTGGTAACGTACGGCAGCGCTTTAGAGTCTTCGCTGATATAACTCAGCTCACCGATATCACCGCTTTGGGTTTCGGCCGACCATTTTTTGATCAGGCTAAGATCCTGAATTAATTGCTCGTCCTGCACTGGTACATGGTTATAGTGCTGCTCAAGCCGGAACAAACATAGATAGTTGCTGCGGCCTTTTAGCAGCGCCAATTGCAATGGGCTGGCCAGCGCTTTAACCACTTTAGGCAAGTCACGAAAATACAGCTGCTCCTGCAAATTCTTGGTACCGGTCGATAGCACCACTTTTTTACCGCTCAGCAGCGCCGGTACTAAATAGGCATAGGTTTTGCCGGTACCGGTGCCGGCTTCAACCACCAGGGCACCCGGCGTTTCGATAACATCGGCCACCGCCTGCGCCATCTGTAACTGGGCATCACGGGCATTAAAACCGGCAATATGCGCCGCTAAGGCACCGCCGGGCGCAAAGGCGCTGGCAACCTGCTTACGCATAATGTCTCAAACTGTAATAGAAGCTGAAAAGCACAGAGAAAACCAGTCGTAAAATAAGGCGGCTATTATGCCTTAATAGCGGGCAAATTCAGACAAAAATATCCAGATGGCCGTCTTTATCGACGTGCTGCTCATCTTCTGGTGTGGTGTAAGGTGCGTCGGGGTAGTCTTGCTGACGGCGCTCGCCTTTGCGCGCAGAGCGGGACAGGATCAGATACTTTTGCTCATGCGGCTTAATCGGCGTTAAGCGCGCATCCTTAAACACCGGCACCACCTGTTTTGGATCAGGTTCGACCGGCGTACCGGGCACACGCTGCACAAAGGGCAGAAAAGCATCCATTAGTCTCTCCTAACGCTATTTACCTGTTATCGGCCAACAGAGTATTAACTTTATGTTAGGAGATGCTAACAGAGGCTAAAGTTCCTTTAACCAGCTTCAGGCAAATGGCTGATCGACGGCCAGCGCCGGCTCGGTAAACCAGCGTGGGCCCTGCGCTGTCATATAAAAATGATCTTCGAGGCGCACACCAAACTCACCCGGCAGCACCAGCATCGGCTCGTTGCTAAAGCACATACCGGTTGACAACGGCAGTTCATTGCCTTCAACCAGATAAGGCCACTCGTGAATATCCAGCCCAATACCATGGCCGGTACGGTGTGGTAAGCCGGGTAACTTATAGCCTGGCCCATAACCTTGTTGCTGCAAATAGCCGCGGGCCGCGCGGTCCACCTGCTGGCAAGGCACGCCGATAGCGGCAGCAGCAAAGGCCGCGGCCTGAGCGGCTTTTTCGTGCTGCCAGACGTCGCGCTGACGCGCACTTGGCGTACCAAACACATAGCTGCGGGTAATATCAGACAGGTAACCGTGCAGGCGGCAGCCGGTATCAATTAACACCATATCGCCGTCATCCAGCGCCTTGGGCTTAGCCACACCATGCGGATAAGCGGTGTCGCCGCCAAACAATACGATGCAAAAATAACTGCCGTCAGTTGCGCCCACTTTGCGATGCGCGGCATCAATAAAGGCTTCGACTTCGGCGGTGCTGATGCCGCTATATAACATACTGGCCACTGCTTTGTGCACGGCCAGGGTCATATCCATGGCCCGCTGCATAATGGCCAGTTCAGCCTCAGACTTACAGCGCCGGCATAGGGCACTGACGCTGGCAGCATTGCTTAACTGCAGTGCCGGGTTAGCCGTCTTTAAGCCATCGGCAATAAAAAAGGCGGCACTTTCATCCAGCGCCAGCGCGGTTTTGCCCTGCAACAGCGTGACACAGAGCTGATACGGGCTTTCGTGCTCTTGCCAGCCATGCAGCTCACCCGGTAATAGCAGCAGCGGCGTTATCGTGCCGCGCTCAAACTCCGGAATAATATAATGCAGGCTGCCATCGGCCAGCAGCAGCGCCGCCACCAGCCGCTCACTGGCGTACCAGCGCAAGCCGGTTAAGTAGTACAAATTAGTGCCGGCCGTTAGCAGCATCGCATCCAGTTGCTGCTGTTGCATTAACTGACAGGCTTTGGCTAGACGCTGGCGAAACTCGTCAGCGTTAATCGGCACTACACCGGCGGTCATATCGTCTAATTGTGCCAATGCCTCTGCGGCGCTTACGCCACCTATTTGCCTGCTCATGCTGTATCTCCGTTTTGCGATGGAAAGTTCTGATAACACAGCGGCCGTAAAAAGCGTTGTACCGCCTGGCTGCCGACGGCAGTATAGCGGCTATCGGTACTGGCCGGAAAGGGGCCGCCATGCTGCATAGCCGCACAGACTTCAACGCCGGTCGGCATTTGATTGTAAATCAGCCGGCCGCAGTGTAACGCCAGCTCCTGCAGCAAAGCCGACGCCGTGGCCAGTTCCGTCTCAGTGGCATACACAGTAGCCGTTAATTGGCCTTGCAGTATGGTAGCCAGCATTTGCATTTGGGTAACGTCAGTGCATTCAATCAACACCGTCGCCGGGCCGAAAATTTCCTGCTGTAGCACGCTTTGTTGCATAAAGGTATTGGCAGAGCAGGCAAACAGCCGCGGCCTGGTGTAGCAACCGCTTTCGTCGCCCTGGCCTTGTGCCAGCAGGCTTACGCCAGCGGTTTGCTGCAATGCCAGACAGCCACTGCGGTAATGGCTGGCAATTTTTGCCGTTAACATAGCACCGGCCTGCGCCTGGCTAAACAGGGTTATCAGTTGCGCCTTAACGGCCTGCGCCGCTTTGGGTAAAAACACCAGTGCCGGCCGGGTGCAAAACTGACCGCAGCCATTAAGCACCGACTGTGCCAGTTGGCTGGCGAAACTTTCAGTGTGCTGCGCCAGATATTGCGGCATCACAAACAGCGGGTTTTGCGAGCCCATCTCGGCAAAAAACGGTATAGGCTCGGGCCGCTGCCAAATCAGCCGCTGAAAATGCATGCCCAGCTGCTCTGAGCCGGTAAAGGCGACGGCTTTGACTGCCGGATGGCGGATCAAGGCTTCAGAAAATGCATGCTGGCGGGCATGTACCAGGTTAAACACCCCGGCGGGCATGGCGGTTTTATCGGCCGCGGCGGCTATCGCTTGTGCCGCCAGCTCAGACGTGGCCGGATGGGCATTATGTGCCTTAACAATTACCGGGCAGCCGGCCGCCAATGCCGAAGCGGTGTCACCGCCGGCAACTGAGAACGCCAGCGGAAAATTACTGGCAGCAAATACCACCACAGGGCCAAGCGGCATTTTTGCCAGCCGAAGCGCTGGCCTCGGCAGCGGTTGCCGCTCAGGTAAGGCCGGCAAATTGCAATCGTTAGCCGGTTGGCGCAGTTCACCGGCAAACAAGCGTAACTGGTTGCAGGTGCGGCCGAGCTCATTCTCAGCGCGGGCGGCTGTCAGCGCGGTTTCCAGCACCATGCTGCTGACAATATCGGCTTTACGCTGTTCCAGCTCAGCGGCTATGGTATCGAGAAAATCTGCTCTGGCACTGGCGGTGACATAGCGATACAGCGCAAAAGCGGCGCTGGCCTGCTCAGTCAGGCTATGCAGTTCGGCCTGCCCTGCTTCAGCAAAGCACCAGGGCAAGGCAGCGTTTTGTGCCGGATTAAACGACGTATTAGTACTTTGCGGCTCGCCACACCAGTGGCCGCCGATATAATGTTGACCTGTTATCATAATTACCTCACCAGAAAGCCTTCAGCGTAGGGATCAGCATCGTCAATGCGGATCTGGTTATAGCCAAACACATGGGCCCAGCCTTCAATGGACGGCACTATGGCCGGGCAACCCGCTACTTCAGTGACCGCTTCTACCCGGCCGGTAAACTGGCTGCCAATAAAGCTTTCATGCACATATTGCTCGCCAGGTTTTAGCAAACCGCGGGCATACCGCTGTGCCATACGGGCACTGGTACCGGTACCGCAGGGCGAACGGTCGATAGCGCCGTCGCCATAAAACACCGCATTAGCACCGTCAGAGCCGGCGGTTTTAGGCTTACCGGTCCACAGCACATGGCTAATGCCATTAATGCTGGGGTTAAGCGGGTGCTGGCACTGATAGGCACGGTTTAATGCCTCACGCAGCAGCGGGCTAAAATGCAACACCTTGTCGGCGCTCCAGTGCTCTAAGCCGGGGAAGTTGGCCTGCGGCTCAACAATGGCGTAAAAGTTACCGCCGTAAGCGACATCTACGCTAAGCTCGCCGAGCTCAGGTACCGTAACGCAGGCATCGGCAATGGCCAGATAAGACGGCACATTAATCAGTTTTACCGCCAGCACTTTGTCACCCTGCTGGCGATAACTGACCTGAATTTGCCCGGCCGGCACATCCAGCACCAACTCGCCCGGCGTTTTCGGCTGGACTAAACCCGCCTCTATCGCGGCTGTGACGGTGCCTATGGTGCCGTGGCCACACATCGGCAAACAGCCACTGGTTTCGATAAACAACACTGACGCATCGGCATTTTCTGAGCAGGGCGGATACAAAAAGGCACCCGACATCATGGCGTGGCCGCGGGGTTCAAACATCAGGCCTTTGCGGATCCAGTCAAAACGGCTGATAAAATCCAGCCGTTTTTCACTCATAGTGGCGCCTTGCAATTCAGGGTGGCCGCTGGTCACCAGCCGCACCGGATTGCCGCAGGTATGGGCATCGATACAAAAAAAGGTGCCTTTTAACATCTACGCTGCTCCTGCTTATTCGGCCAATAACGCCTGATAAGATGTTAGATCCGGCCGGCTGCGCAGTGCTTGCGCCACCACCTGTTCGACGTACTCGCGCTCACTGCCCTGCAATGCCAGGCGTGGCAAACGCACATTTTCACTGCCCCGCCCCAGCAATTGCTCGGCCAGCTTAATGCACTGCACTAGCGTTGGAATGGTATCGAGCCGTAGCAATGGCATAAACCAGCGGTATATTTCGCGGGCTTCCTTGATACGCCCGGCCCGTGCCAGTTTAAATAACATTACCGATTCACGCGGAAACACATTGGTTAAACCGGAGATCCAGCCGGTGGCACCCAGCAACACCGACTCCAGCGCAATATCATCCACACCGCAAAAAATCTGAAAGCGGTCGCCAAAGCGGCTTTGCAGCTCAGTAATACGGCGGGTATCCGTGGTGGATTCTTTAATAGCAACGATATTTGGCTCTTCTGCCAATAGCGCCGTCATCTCAAGGTTAATATCAACGCCATAGCTGACCGGGTTGTTGTAAATCATGATCGGCAAGCGGGTGGCGCGGGCCACCGTCTGGTAATGTACCAGCACTTCGCGGTCTGTGCCGCGGTACACCACCGCCGGTAGCAACATAATGCCATCAACGCCTATTTGCTCGGCAGCTTTAATATAATCAATAGCCTGAGCAGCGCTATGCTCAGTGCAGCCGGCAATAACCGGAATACGCCCAGCCACTGTTTTTACGGTTTGCTGTAAAAACTCGCGCTTTTCTGTCGCCGTTAAAGAAGCATTCTCACCCACTGTACCCAACGCAATAATGCCGTCTATGCCATCGGCTATCAGTTGCTGCAGCATCGTAGCGTTGGCTGCATAGTTAATGCTGCCGTCAGCGTGGAATTGAGTGGAGATTGCCGGATAAACGCCTTGCCAGTTTTGTTGCATCTTTTTTAACCTCTATCATTGATGTTGGATAAAGAATATTGTATACAATCTACATTATCAAGTGATTTTGGAGTTTTACGGTGCAACAACTTTGTATTATCGGTGCCGGTATAGTGGGTTTGAGTAATGCGTTGTTTTTGCAGCAAGCCGGTGTTGACGTGCTGTTGCTCGATGCCAAAGGTATTGCGCAGGGCTGCTCTGCCGGTAATGCCGGCCACTTTGCTACCGAGCAGGTATTTGCGTTGGCCCAGCCGGCCCTGCTGGCCCAATTACCGGCGATGTTGTTAAATCCGCTTGGGCCACTGCATATCCGCGCCGGTTATTTACTGCAGGCACTGCCCTGGTTTGCCCGCTTTGTCGCCAATATGCGTAAAAGCAAACGCGACGCCAACCACAAAGCGCTTAGCGCTTTAAACCATCACAGCCTGGCCAGCTGGCAAAAACTGCTGCATAGCTGCCAGCTAAGCCAGCAAATCCAATATCAGGGCGCGCTGCTGGTAAGCGAAAACCACAATTTATCGGCGTTAAAGCAGCAGTATCAGGCATACCGCGCCGCCGGCATTGACGTGCGCTGGTGCAACAAGCAGCAGCTACAACAACTGGAGCCAGCACTGGCCCCCGGGCTTGCCGGTGCGCTGGATTTTACTGAAGTCGCCCACAGCCAGGATCCGCTGGCCTTGTGTCAGCAGCTCTATCAGCAGTTTTGCCAGCTCGGTGGCCGCTACCTGCAGACTGAGGTACGCCAGATAATACCGGGGCCAGGGCGGCAACGACTGATCTGTAGCGACAGAGAAATTCACTGCCAGCAGCTGATTATTGCCGCCGGCGCCCATTCGGCACACTTTACCCGCCAGTTAGGCTGGCCGGTGCCATTGGAAGCCGAGCGCGGCTATCACCTGATGCTTAAGTCTGTTGCCTTAAGCCGGCCGGTTAGCTCACTGGAGCGCAAATGCATTATGACACCGATGCAGCACGGCTTACGTTTAGCCGGTACTGCCGAATTTGCCGGCCTTAACGGCAAAGCCGATTATCAGCGCGCCACTGTACTGCAGCAACATGCCGACCAGTTACTGCGCCAGCGCACGGCCACTGTGAGTGACAGCACAATGGACACTGTCTGGGCCGGTAACCGGCCATCACTACCCGACTCTTTGCCGGTGCTGGGCCCCTGCCCGCGCCACGATGGCATTTATTACAACTTTGGCCATCAGCATCTGGGCTTAACCCAGGCAGCATTTTCAGCCGAGTTAATCAGCAGTTGTGTATTGAAACAGACGCCGGCGCTTGATCTGACCCCGTTTAGGATCAATCGCTTCTGAATTTTTTTCTGTCGCGAAGCGGCGGAATTTTTGCAGCTGTAAGCAAAAACCTTTAACCAAAACTAAAATATACAATATACAGGAAGCAACAGAGATGAAATTTAACACAGGTAGCACCATCAGGCTGTCGGTACTGGCTTCTGCGATAGCCCTGACACTGTCGGCCAGCCCGGTACTGGCACAAGATAACACCACAGGCTTACTAAAAGGCACTATTAGTGCACAAAACGGCAACCAGCTGGCGGATGTGGTGATTACCCTGCGCCATCTGCAGCAAGGCTTTAGCCGTACCGTGCAAACCAACAGCAAAGGCGAGTATGTGCTGCGCGCCCTGCCGGTGGGCGAATACAGCGTTAGCGTAATGCACAATGGCAAACCGGTTATTGACGGCGAGCGCATTAATATCAGCCTGGGCCAGGCAGTGACCTATGCACCGGTGCTGAGCAGCAGCGACAATATTGAAAAAATTGCTGTTATGGGCTCACGCGTGCAGCGCATTGACGTTAGCGACTCTACCGCCGGCCTGACCTTTGATGATGCCACGCTGGAGCAAATGCCGGTAAATACCGGTTTTGAAAATATCGCCCTGCTAACACCGGGCGTAGCACGCAGCTCTGAATTTAAAGCCTCCAGCTTTGGCGGCGCTTCGGCGGCAGAAAACGGCTACTTTTTAAATGGTATGAATATCAGCGCCCTGCGTACCGGCATCGGCTCTATCGATTTGCCCTGGGAAGCCATAGCGCAAACTCAGGTAAAAACCGGCGGCATTTCGGCAGAATATGACCGCTTTATCGGCGGTGTGGTCAATGCGGTATCAAAAACCGGCGGTAACGATACCCGCTTTGGCGCCGAGCTGCGCTTTGATCCGGCCGCGCTGCATTCGGCGCACGATACTGTGTATAACCCGGGCGGCAGTATCTCTATTAATAACAAAGACTTTGAAGCTGAATTTTATGAAGCCAATGTCTGGGCCAGTGGTGCCCTGATAGAAGATAAACTCTTTATCTATGCCTTGTTTAACCCGAGAAAATACCAGTCGCAATATGCCAACAGTGCCGCCACTGTATTTACCGAACATGAAAAAGACGACAGCCGCTGGTTTGTTAATATGGACTGGTACATCAGTGATGACCATGTCGTCACCTTTACTGCACTGGATAACAGCGCCAAGCTGCGTTACAACAACTTTGGCTGGGATCAGCAGCAAGGTAAAGGCGAGGCCAGCGGTGTCACGAAAAGCACCTCTGGCGGCACTATGTACTCGGCGCGTTATCAGGGCTTTATTACCGACGATTTCTCCGTATCGGCCACGCTGGGCCGGCTGGAAGACTCAGCCGACACTATTCCGACCAATCGCCTGCCCGGTATTTGGGATTACGTTAACCTGAACGGCCAGCGCTATGGTGACTGGACGACCAGCAACCTGATCAGCGAAACCTATCAGCGCGACCAGTTCCGCCTCGACTTTACTTACCTGTTGGATGATCACACCCTGCAATTTGGTTTAGACAGCGAAAAACTCAGTGTCGATTATCTGGAATATCAAAACGGCGTCGATGAAGCCCGTGGTTGGTGGGAATACCGCACCTATGTCGCGATACCGCGCATTGGTCTGGATGCCGGTACTTATGTGATGCGGCGCCAGCGCGACACCGGCGGCAAAACCGAAGTGAACTCTATGGCGTTTTACCTGCAGGACAGCTGGCAAATTAACGATAATCTGGTGTTAAACGCCGGCCTGCGTTACAGCAGCTTTGAAAACACCGCCACCACAGGTGAAAGCTATGTGGAGCTGGACGACCAGCTGGCCCCTCGCGTGCAGTTAATCTGGGACCCCAGCGGCAACGGCGACAGTAAACTGTTTGCCACCTTTGGCCGCTATTTCCAGCCGGTTTCGGCCAATATGAATATCAAACAAGCCAGCGGCCAGCGCGATGTGTATAACTACTATTTGCCTGATCAGTTAAACAGCAATGGCAGCCTGGTGCTGGGTGCCGATGGCGCGCCAAGCCACGGTGCTCTGGTGGCGACCAACGTGGTGCAAAGTGGCGCGGTAGATGTGGAGCGTATCGCCGCCGACAATCTGGGGCCGATGTATTCTGACGAGTTTACCCTGGGCTATGAAAGCCAGTTCAGTGACCGGTTAAAAGGCGGCGTGCGTTTTGTCTACCGTAACCTGAAACAATCAATTGAAGACAGTGACTTAGGGCCGGTTGTTGCGCAGTGGTTAGCGCAGAACAATGTTGCTAACAATGCCAACGAATACTACTTCTATACGCTGATTAATCCGGGTAAAAACGTCACCTTCCATTACGATTTTGACCTGGATGGCACTAAAGAAACCGTAGCACTATCGGCAGACGACTTACGCCTGCCAAAGCCGGAGCGTAAATATCTGGCCTGGGAATTTACCCTGGATGGCAAACCGACAGATGATTTGCAGCTGTGGTTCTCCTATGTCTGGTCACATAACTGGGGCATGACAGAAGGTCTGGTGCGTACCGATAACGGCCAGGCCGATCCGGGCTGGACCACCTCGTACGACTATGCCGATTTAATGGACCACGCCGCGGGTAACCTGCCGAACGATCACCGCCATGCCTTTAAACTCAGCGGGGTTTATGACATTAGCGACAACTGGGCACTGGGCTTTGTTGCCCGGGCCACCTCAGGCGCGCCACTGAATAAGTTTAGTATTCACCCCACCGGTGTCGACAGCTGCGCTGAGCCCAGCCTGTGGGCCGACTGGTGTGCCAGCCAGTGGTACGATGAAAGCTCGTTTTACGACTGGGACGGCACCCCGGCACCACGCGGCTCGGCCGGCCGGCTGGACTGGTTATATGAGTTTGACCTGAGCCTGACCTATCAGCGAGAGCTGGGCGATGGCGATTTATCGGTTAAAGCCACGGTGTTTAACCTGTTTAACTTTGACACGCCGCTTAGCGTGAACGAAGTGGCGCAAATTACCCAGACCGACAACAGCTTTGCCGCTAATCCGGACTGGAACACCGCCACTGGCCTGCAAACTAACCGCACTGTGTCCTTAGTGGTGCGTTACCAATTCTAGCCTGACGGCAAAAACCACTCCTAGAGGCGGGATAGCTGCGCCAGCAGCGCCCGCCTTGTTTTCAGTTAACCGATGAATGCGGACCTTGTTATTATGCAAGCAAACTCAACTGACTGCTTTGGCCACCCCAAAGGCCTGTTTTTACTGTTTGGCACCGAAATGTGGGAGCGCTTTTCCTATTACGCTATGCGTGCATTACTGGTGCTTTATCTGGTTGATCACGTTCAGGCGCAGGGCGGCGGCCTGGGCTGGGATCATGCCAGTGCGCTTAAACTGTACGGTAGCTTTACCATGCTGGTGTATGTTACGCCGCTTATTGGCGGCTGGCTGGCCGACAACTGGCTGGGGCAACGCAGTGCCATTCTGGCCGGCGCCGTATTAATGGCGCTGGGCCAGTTTTGTCTGGCGTTGCCGCATAGCTGGTTTGCTTCACCACTGCCGGCATTCTACACTGGCCTGGCCCTGCTGGTGGCCGGTAACGGCTTGTTTAAGCCCAATATTTCTACCATGGTTGGCGAGCTGTACTCAGCGACCGACCGTCGCCGTGACAGTGCCTTTACCGTGTTTTACCTCGGCATTAACGCCGGTATGTTTTTAGCCGGTATTGCCGTCGGTATTACCATTGACGCCTTTGGCTATCAGCAAAATGGTGAGCTGGTGCGTAACTATCAGGCGGGCTTTTTGCTGGCCGGTATCGGCATGTTATTGGCGCTGCTATTGCAACTAAGCCTGGCCAGACCGCTACTCGGTGCCATTGGTACTGAGCCGGCAGCACGCAAAGCCCGGCGTTTACAGCCAGAGCAAAATACAAGCCTGAGCAAAGAAGAAATTGACCGGCTTAAGGTATTACTGGTGATGGGGCTCTTTACCATCATCTTCTGGGCCGGTTTTGAGCAAGCCGGCGGCCTGATGAATATCTACGCCGACCGTTTTACCGAGCGCAATGTCGGCAGCTGGCAGATTAACCCGACTTATTTTCAGTCGCTTAACCCCTTGTTTATTTTAATTTTTGCCCCGCTTATGGCGGCCTTGTGGTTAAAACTGGGTAAAGCCGGGCCTAATTCGCCGGTTAAATTTGCACTGGGGTTACTGCTTTTAGGGCTGGGCTTTTTATTTATGGTTGGTGCCAGTTGGCAAGCCAGCCCGCAACTTGGTGGCGATGGCAAAGCCAGCCTGTGGTGGCTGGTACTGGCCTATTTGTTTTTTACCCTGGGCGAGTTGTGCATATCACCTATTGGTTTAGCCCTGGTATGCAAGCTGGCACCGCTTCGGGTGGTATCGCTGTTAATGGGTGCCTGGTATCTGTTTCTGGCCGCCGCCAACAAACTGGCCGGCCTGATTGGCGCTTTGGTTGGCTCTGGTAGCGCCGATAATGACCAGCAGATGCTGAGCAATGCTCTGGCTATCTTCGGTGGCTTTAGCCTGACGGCGATACTGGCCGCGCTGTTGCTGTATCTGCTGGCCGATAAACTGGTGCACTGGATGCACCGCAAAGACTAAGCGCATGGGGCGCAGCCTGCTGCTGCGCCCTCATCGTGTTAGTTACTGCTTAGCTGAAAAAACGCCGGTGGCGCTTTGCCAACCAGGTGCTGCACAAAATAGTCCCAGCGCCGGCGGGTAAAGTAGCAGTCTTCGCGCAAGTCGTGATCTTTATTCGCTAACATCAGTAAGTCGACATCGCGGTTAGCAGCCTGGATCGCAGCCGCCAGCCGCAAGCTATTGGCCGGGTTAACGTTGTTATCCAGATCGCCGGTAGCCAGTAACAACTTGCCGTTTAGCTGATGCGCCAGCGTCATATTGCTGTTGCTGTCGTAGTGCGTGCCTTCATCTGGCATGCCCATCCACATTTCCGGCCACCAGGCTTTGGACATGCGGTGATCATGATTACCGGCCGAGGACACTGCTACCTTGTAAAAATCGCCATATTTTAGCAGCGCTCTTGCGGCATCATAGCCACCGGCAGAATGGCCGTAGGCGCCAACCCGGTTTAAATCCAGGTACGGCCGTTTTGCTGCCAGCTGTTTCAGGCCGCTTAGGTAATCCGGCCCGCCGATATCGCCAAGGTTTTTATAACTGTGCAAATGAAACGCCCGCGAGCGGTGCGCGGTGCCAAGCGGATCTAAATTCAGCACCACAACCCCTAACTGGGCGATGGGAGTCTCGGTATTGGCAAAGGCGCGCGAGAAGCGCTTGGCACTGACAATGGTATGCGGGCCGGCATACATATGTTGCACCACGGCGTAGCGTTTGGCCGGGTCAAAGTTAACCGGTTTATACAGCAGGCCGTAAAGCGGCGTTTTACCATCCCGTGCCAGCACAGTTACAGGCTCGGGTGGTTGCCAGCCGGTAGCGCGCAGTGCGCTGTCATCGGCTACGGCCAGAGTGTGCAGCAGCTGGCCATCCTTGCTCTGGCGCACGGTGCTGACGGTGGGCAAATCAACCCGCGAGTAGCTGTCGTAAAAATATTGCCAGTCTGGCGACATACTGATCTGATGATCGGCATATTCCGGCGTTAACAGCGTCAGTTCAGTGCCATCGAGGTTAATACGGTACAAGTAACGAAAGTACGGATCGCCACTCTCGCGGCCGGATGCCGTGAAATACAGCTGCCGGTTTGCGTTATCGATACCATGCAGCTGGCGCACAACAAAGTCGCCGCGGGTAAGCTGCTGCGTTGTGCCATCAGCCTGCTGCAGATATAAATGGTTCCAGCCATCGCGCTCCGAGCTAAACACAAACTGGCCGCCATCGAGCCAGGCAATGTCATGTTTGGCATAATCAAGAAACTGCTCGCTGCGCTCCTGCCACTTGATACTTGCCGCCCCTGTCGGGGTGATCTGCCACAGCGTCAGCGCCCGCATGCCGCGATCGCGCGCCACCAGATAAAAAAAGCCGTCCGGGTGCCAGCTGACATCGCCCCAGTTTTGCGTTGTTTCCAGCGGCGGTAGCTGAGCCAGGCTGACTTTGCCGCTTTGCGTATCGACTATTGCCAGTTGATAATGCGAGCGCTGATCATCGCCCGGCAAGGCCCGCTTATAGGAATGCAGCACGGCGCTATAGCCCTGCTGTGGCAGGTTTTGTAACATATGCAGCGTCGGCATAGTACGCCGGTCCAGCACAAAGGTCGCAGCAAAGCGGCTATCGTCTGACCAGACAAAGCGGCTGCTGCGTTTAGGTGGCTGTGCTACGCCATTTAGCGCGTCCAGTTGATACCAGTCATTTAACTCGCCCCAGGCATAATCGGCACTGCCATCTGTAGTTAGCTGCTGTGTCTGCCCCGAGTTAACATCGGTCAGCTGCAGATTATGCGCCACACTATCAAGCTGCCAGCGCTGATCCGGCGATACCACCGCTGTTGGCGCTGTCACCATCTGACACTGATACGCCGAAGCCAGCTGACAACGCCAACTTTGCTGCTGGTACTGCAACCTCGCCTGCCAGTGCTGTTCAGTGCGGTTAAGCGTAAGATTAAGCTTATCAGCCTCCAGCGCGTCATCTGCCGCCAGAGCGCGCGCAAGCTCAGCCATATTTAGCTGTTGCGGCGCCTGCTGCAAACTGTCGGCAAAGTAAAAGCGCCGGCCATCGGCTTCTTGCCGGCTAAACCAATAACCTTGCTGCTGCCAGTAAAACGGCAGTTCAGCATTGCGCACCAGTGGCCGCACCTTGGGGAAAAAAAACTGCGCCGCCTGCTGGTAGGCAGCCTGCATAGCGGCGGGATCAGAGGCAGATACCGGCGCCGCCAGTAAGGCAGCGCTTAACAATATAAAACGGGCCATCGTAGATTTTCCTGTTTAACCATCGGCATTGCAGCTTAGCAAGCTTTTATTTTGTATACAATATCCAATTAGCACCGCTCGGTTGTCCCTTATTTTTCTTATGTCAAAACGCTATTTTCTGCGCGGTTTTAAACGCAAACTAAACTATAGATTATATTGTATACAATATTTTTTATGCTAAGTTAGAGCAGCCATTAACGGCAAATAACTATAATGACAGCTCCAGAAGGAACAAATAGAGATGAAAACCAACACCTTGCTGCTTAGCCTGCTCTTTGGCAGCAGCAGCCTAATAGCTGGCGAGCCGGCCACCTTATCGCACCCGGGCCAGCTTGCTCAGGATTTACAACACGGCCATGAGCACAATGTGCGCCAGCAAAGCCCAAAGCCACCGCGGCTGGTATCACCGCACGAGTTTGAAAAAGTGCAGGCCAAGTTGTATGCCGAACGCAACCACAAGCCGCTGCCGGCCCGCTTAGTTCCGGCAGCCGATAAAGCGATGTGGCCGCAACAAACGTTGCTGGCGCAAAACAGCTGCAACTCGCCGGACACGTTGCTGCCACTTAGCGGTGCCGAGCTGGTCAGCGCGATAGAAAGCGCCAACCTGACCAGCTGCTTGTACGGGCTGTATGACAATAGCCTGCTTGGCAGCGGCCATTTTAACGACGCTAAACTACTTACTGTGGTGCAGGCCATTCAACAACGGATGGCGGCATTTGATGGCTCTGACGCCAGCGGTGCGGCCGAGCTGGAAAAACTGGTGACCTATTTACGCGCTATGCATTGGGTTGAAGCCGGCAGCAACCGCCAGTTTAGTGCTGTGTATTTGCAGACCTTGCAGCAGGCCTTTGATCAGTATTTTGCCGGGGCGCATTTTGTCCGCTTTGATGGCAATGCCTCACGCAATTTTATGCTGCGCTATGAAATGCTGATCCTGGTTAACAGTTCCGGCAGCGATGCACTGCGCTATTTAACCCGCTTTAGTCAGGCGCTTAAGGGTTACAGCGCCAGCGTATCGCGTAGCGATAACTGGGGCCTGGCCTATGAAGAAAATGGCCTTACCCAGGTATTAACCCACTATTTTAACGCCACCAATAACGGCAGTGCCGCGCTGCAGCAATTGCTGCTAAGCGAGCCGCAAATTATTAATAATCTGCGGGATTTTGTCATGACTGACGGCTTATGGCTGGTCGGCCATACCCGCGAATATCAGTGGTCAGATGCGGTAACTGAACTGGGCCGGTTGTTAAAGTTTGGCGGTGCCATTGCCGAGCAGGTTCGCCCGGCTATGCAAAGTATTCTCAGCAATTATCAGTTTGGCGGCACCGGCTCTAATGGCTGGGTTAATGCCCAGGGCATGGTGAAATTTTATGACAGCGCCAATTGTGATCTGTATGGCGATGCCTGCGACTTTGATCTGGAAAGTACAGTGTTAAGCGGCCAGCATAGCTGTGGCGATACACTGAAACTGCGCTATCAACAACCGATAGCAGCCAACAACCTGCAGCACATTTGTACCTCGTTGGCCGCACAGGAACAAAGCTTTCACGCCATGTTTAACCATGCTGGCCCGGTGGCTAATGACAACAACACCGCCCTGGAAATGGTGATTTTCAGCTCATCTGCCGATTATCAGAATTACGCCGGTACCTTTTTTAATATCGACACCAATAACGGCGGCATGTATCTGGAAGGCACACCCTCTGATCCAAATAATCAGGCGCGCTTTATTGCCTATCAGGCCACCTGGTTGCAGCCGGAATTTGTGGTGTGGAATTTAGAGCATGAATATGTGCATTATCTGGATGGCCGCTTCAATCAATGGGGCAGCTTTAGTGATCAACCGGCTAATTCAGTCTGGTGGGGCGAAGGTTTGGCCGAATATGCCTCTAAAGGCAATGACAACCCTACTGCACTGGCAATAGCGCCGGCGAAGACCTATCAGTTAAGTGAGCTGTTTCAGACCACTTATGCCAACAGCAATACCGAGCGCACCTACCACTGGGGTTACTTAGCCAGCCGTTTTATGTTTGAACGCCAGCGCCAGCGCATTGACACTGAATTACTACCCAGCATGCGCGCGGCTAAATATATAATCTCAGACGCGCCGTGCAGTTTTGACTGGGGCTGGCAGAGCAAAAACGATGCGATTGCCAATAACTGGAGCTGGTTATACGACGACAGCGAATGGAGCGAAGGCAACTGGGTTTGGACCTGTGGCCAGATCAACGACGGCAACACGCCGGAGCTGCCGGAATACACGCCTTATGCAGAGATTATTGCCACCTGGGGTACGCAATTTGATGCCGAGTTCCATAGCTGGCTTGATTGTATCGTTAGCAACGAGGATTGCAGCAACACTACTGAGCCGGTAACAGCGCTGCAAAACGGCGTGCCGGTTGCCGTCAGTGGCGCTAAAGATTCTGAGCAGCACTTTCGGATTGCCCTGCCCAACAACGCTTACGATCTTAACATTACGACGGCAGGTGGCAGTGGCGATCTCGACTTATATGTGCGCCAGCAACAGGCTGCCAGCCTGACCGAGTGGGATTACCGGCCTTATGTTATTGGCAACCGTGAGCGGGTCAGCATTTTACAGCCGGCACAACCAGACTGGTTTGTGATGCTGCATGGTTACCGTCAGTTTAGCGATGCCACAGTAACCGCCAGCTGGAAACTGGGTACACTAACTTCATTACAGCAATGGCCCGCGCTTAGCAGCAATCATGCACTATACCAATGGGTATACGTGCCGCCACAGGCCAAAGCGCTGTATTTCACGCTGGAAAATGGCAGCGGCGATGCCCAGCTGTACGTTAAACGCCAGGGTTGGCCAACGCCGGGTAACTACGATGGCGCGTCCAGTACCACCCGTGGTACCACACAGAAGATCCATCTGCCCAATATAGTACCGGGTAGCTACTACCATATAATGGTCAATACGTTAGAAGGCTTTAATAACGTCGATTTAACGGTGTATATGGTGGAATAACTGCACAAAAAAACGGGCAGCCAGGCTGCCCGTTTTATCTTACAAACACAATGGATTAACTGGCATCCAGCTTGGTAACCAGCTGCTTTATTTCCGCAGCCGCGCCAAGGATATGCTGCTTAAGTAGCTTGCAGGCAGCGTCGGCTTTTTTCTGCCGCACTAACTGCAATAAACTACTGTGTTCCGGCTCGGCTTTTTTTACGCCACCAGCCAGCATTAAATGCACGCGGATATAACGGTCGGAATTACTGTTCAGGTTTTGCACCATTTCATAGGTCAGCGGCCGGTTAGCCGCGCGGTATAAGCTCATATGAAAGCGGCTGTTCAGCTCACTCCAACTGCCCGAGGTGTCCGCCGCCTGATAGGCCGTGCTCATTTGCTGCAGTAACTGCTCGCTTTGCGCCAGTTCAGCCTCTGTCAGCTTTGGGATCGCCAGCCGTAATAACTCGCACTCGAGTAAGGCACGCAGTTCAAATAACTCGGTTACCTGCTCAGCCGATAACTTGGTTGCAGTGGCACCTTTATGCGCTTCAAACTCAACCAGGCCTTCGGCTTCCAGTTGCAGCAGCGCCTCACGCACCGGAATACGGCTAACCTTTAACTCCTCTGCCAGCGCCGCCTGGCGCAATGGCTCACCGGCTTTAATGGCACCGGTAAGAATTTTTTCCCGGATCGCCTCAACTACTACCTGGGTACGGGTTTTATATTCAACAACCATCAGTCAGCCTGCTTTTACCTAAACATGGTATGCAGTATATCAAATACATTTATTGCTGCAGCAATAACTTAGCCTGACGTTAAAAACACCACTTGCTGAGACTGGCAACATTGGATACTGTATACAAAAAGGAGATTGCCGATGCGCTTAACTAAATTACGCCAGCTGATGGCCCAGCTGGACTATCAGGCCCTGTTGCTGACAGAACCACTCAATATCCGCTACCTGTCAGGCTTTAGCGGCAGCTCGGCCAGTTTGTTGATCACCGCTGAGCGGCAATTTTTGATCACCGATTATCGCTACACTGAGCAAGCTGAAACCGAATGCGCTGGCTTTGACATTGTCTGCCGCGATCGCTCAGCGCAAAGTCTGGGGCAATGCATCGCCGCGTTGTTGCGGCCCTTACCGGTTAACCGCTTGCAGTTGGAATATGGCCATCTGAGCGTCGAGTTATTTTCACAGTTGCAGCATGATTTGCCGTTAACACTAAGCCCCTCAACCAATCTGGCCGAGCAAATGCGCGCCTGCAAAGATCCACACGAGCTTAAATGCCTGCGCCAGGCGGCCTCTATTGCCGACAGCGCTTTGGCCTGGTTACTGCCGCAACTGCAACTGGGCATGACCGAGCGCGAAGCGGCCGATTTATTACAGCAGAAAATCTATGCACTGGGCGCGGATGAGCTGGCTTTCCCTACCATTTTACTGTCCGGTGAGCGCAGTGCCCTGCCCCATGGTAAGCCGGGCCAGCGCCGCTTTCAGCATGGCGATTTTATCCTGCTTGATTTTGGTGCCCGCATCGAAGGCTACCGCTCGGATATGACCCGCACTGTAGTACTGGGACAGGCCAGTGCAGAACAGCAGCAGTTTTATCAAACCGTTTTTAACGCCCAGCAGGCGGCGTTGGCGGCGGTAAAACCCGGTATCAGCGGCCATCAGTTAAATCACATCGCACAGCAGGTACTTAACGCCTCGCCGTATGCCGCTTATGCCGGTGAAGGTTTAGGCCATGGTGTCGGCTTAGCGCTGCACGAATACCCGCTAATGCGCCGTGGTTGCCAGGTCGCATTGCAAGCCGATATGGTGGTTACCATTGAACCCGGCCTGTATAAACCGGGCTTTGGCGGTGTACGCATCGAAGATGATATTGTGATCACCCGGCACGGTTATCAGCTGTTGACGCTAAGCCCAAAACAGCTGCAGCAGTTACCCGCCTGAGCCAGATTGACTATACAACTAGCGCAATTATTGACCACAAACACAGCAGAAATCAGCCGGCGGCGTGCAAATATATTTTTCACGCCAAAAGCAATAATCATTAAAAGCCATTTATAATCATACATTTAATGGCTTCCCGCTTAATAATAAAAACCAAACTTTTACTTGCAGTTTAATGCGCCAGCGATTAAGTTGTATAACATCTTAGTTAGCAAGAATTGCCCAATGAACAACGTCACTGTACTGCATCATCATAGCGACTAGCCGTCCGGATATTTCGGAGGGCTATTTTCTGGCGCTCCGGTGGTACAGCAACAAAAACCCCGAGCCCAGGCCCGGGGTTTTTGTTTATTCGCATTACATAGTTTAATTATCGTCACGGAGACCAGTATGAGTCCGGCAACAGAATCAAAACGTTTACGCATCGCCATGCAGAAATCCGGCCGTTTATCGGTCGACTCCCAAGCCCTGCTGACCAGCTGTGGCTTAAAAATTAACCTGCGCGAGCAGCGGCTGATTGCCCATGTCGAGAATATGGACATCGATATTCTGCGGGTGCGCGATGACGATATTCCCGGCCTGGTAATGGATGGCGTCTGTGACTTGGGCATTGTCGGCGAAAACGTGCTGGAAGAAGAATCCTTGCAGCGTAAGCTGGATAACGACAGCTTTGATTACACCGTACTAAAGCGGCTCGATTTTGGCGGTTGCCGTTTATCCATTGCAGTGCCGCAGGAAGAAAACTACACCGGCGCAGCCTCGTTAGACGGCAAAACCATCGCCACCACTTACCCGCGCTTGCTCGGCCGTTATTTAAAACAGCAAGGCGTTAATGCCCGCATTGTTAATTTAAAAGGCTCGGTTGAAGTCGCACCGCGCGCGGGTTTAGCCGATGCTATCTGTGATCTGGTGTCTACCGGTGCCACGCTCGAAGCCAATGGCTTAAAAGAAGTGGAAGTGATTTACCGCAGTAAAGCGGTGCTGATACAGCGCAAAGGGCTAAGCGATGAGCGTCAGCTAAAACTGATTAATAAGCTAATGCCGCGTATTAACGGCGTAATGCAGGCCAATGAAAGCAAATACATTATGCTGCATGCCCCGCGCGCGCGTTTAGATGAAGTCATTGCGCTGTTGCCGGGGGCAGAAAACCCGACCATGCTGCCGCTGGCCGGTAACGATGCCATGGTAGCTATTCATGTGGTGAGCAGTGAAACGCTGTTCTGGGAAACCATGGAGCAGTTAAAAGCGCTGGGCGCCAGCTCCATCTTAGTGCTGCCAATTGAAAAAATGATGGAGTAGCCATGTCAGCCGTGATTGATTGGGCTTCATTATCCGAAAGCGGGCAACAGGCGGCGCTGGCAAGGCCAGCGCTGGCCGACTCGGCATCGCTAAGTACGCAGGTAGCAGAGATTATCCGCAATGTACGCGCCAACGGCGATGCAGCGCTAGGTGCCTATAGCCAACAGTTTGATGGCTTAGATAGCAACCCGCTGGCATTAAGCGAAGCAGCGAAACAAGCGCAGCTGGCTAAACTGTTGCCAGAGCGTAAAGCCGCTATTGAGCTGGCGTACGACAATATTCGCAAGTTTCACGCTGCCCAGTTGCCGCGAGATATCGAAGTAGAAACCAGTGCCGGTGTTATGTGCCAGCTAAAAAGCCGCGCCATAGCTGCGGTCGGTTTGTATATTCCTGGTGGCAGTGCGCCACTGCCCTCAACCGTGTTGATGCTGGGTGTACCGGCGCAGTTAGCCGGCTGTAGCCGTATTGTGCTGGTGACACCGCCTGGCAAGCCAGCTGCAGGCGATATCGCGCCGGAGATTCTGTATGCGGCAGAGCTTTGTGGTATCAGCGAGATTTACACTATCGGCGGCGCCCAAGCCATTGCTGCACTGGCCTATGGCACCCAAAGCATCGCCAAAGTGGATAAAATCTTTGGCCCGGGTAACCGTTATGTTACTGAAGCCAAACAGCAGGTGAGTCTGGATGCCAAAGGCGCCCAAATAGATATGCCAGCCGGCCCGTCGGAAGTGCTGGTACTGGCCGATAGCAGCGCCAACCCGGCGTTTGTCGCTGCTGACTTATTATCACAAGCCGAACACGGCCCTGACTCGCAGGTGATCTTGGTCAGCGACAGCAGCAACTTAATTGCTGCCGTACAGGCAGAAGTGGCCAGCCAGCTGACGCAACTGCCGCGCAAAGATATTGCAGAGGCCGCGCTTAGCCACAGCCGCTATATTTTAACCGCCGATTTAGCCCAGGCGGTGACAGTAACCAATGCTTATGCGCCGGAGCATTTAATTGTGCAAACCGCTTTTGATGATGAGCTGATAGAGCAATTTAACAGCGCCGCCAGTATCTTTGTCGGTAAATGGACGCCAGAGTCTGCCGGTGACTATGCCAGCGGCACCAACCATGTGCTGCCCACCTACGGTTACAGCAAAACGGTATCCAGCTTGTCGCTGACCGATTTTTACCGCCGCTTTACGGTGCAAAAGCTAAGCGAACAGGGCATGCGTAATATCGGCCCGGCCATAGTCACGCTGGCTGAGGCGGAAAGCCTGGACGCGCACGCCAATGCGGTGCGGCTGCGTCTGGCAGAACTCACAACTATTGAAGGTTAAGCACAAGATGGCAAACTCAACCCCAACTGGCGTAAATAACCTGGCCAGGCAAATTGTGAAAGACCTCGTGCCCTACGCCTCGGCGCGCAGCAGCATGAGTGGTGGCGCTGTCTGGCTTAATGCCAATGAAAATGCCTTAGCGCCCAGCTATCAGCTGGATGGCACCTTTAACCGCTACCCATCCTGTCAGCCCAAAGCCGTGATCGAATCTTATGCCGCCTATGCCGATGTATCACCTGAGCAGGTACTGGTAAGCCGCGGCGCAGACGAAGGCATTGAGCTTTTGATCAGAAGCTTTTGCGAGCCGAAACAGGACAGCATTACTATTTGCCCGCCAACCTACGGCATGTATGCGATAAGCGCTGAAAGCAACCAAACGGCTGTGAATAAAGTCCTGCTGATTAATAACGAGCAGCTGGATTTAGCCGGCATTTTTGCTACCAGCCCCAAGCTGGTGTTTATCTGTAGCCCGAATAACCCGACTGGCGATCTGATCCCGCGTGAGCAAATTATTGCCGTACTTGAGCATTTCGCCGGTAAAGCTCTGGTGGTGGTCGATGAAGCCTATATTGAGTTTGCGCCACAAGCGACACTGGCCAATGAGCTGGCAAACTACCCGCATTTAGTCATTTTACGCACCCTGTCTAAAGCCTTTGGTCTGGCCGGGCTGCGCTGCGGCTTTACCCTGGCGGCACCGGAAGTGATAAACGCGCTAAAAAAGATGATCGCGCCCTACCCGATTGCCGAGCCGGTAGCGCAAATTGCCGCTCAGGCGTTATCGCAGGCCGGTATTGCACAAATGCAGCAAAGTGTGGCGACAATAAACGCGCTTCTGCAGCAGTTTATCGCCTTTGCCGAAACCCAAAGCGGCATTAACAAAGTCTGGCCCAGTAACGCCAACTATGTGCTGCTGCAGGTAGACAACGCTGCGGATTGCGTAAGCAGCCTAATTAAAAGCGATATTTTAATTCGCAATCAGTCCAGTCAGTTAGGCCTGTCAGAGGTAGTACGGGTATCGATTGGCAACGCCGATGAAATGCAGCGCTTAATGCAAGCGATGCAGCAGTATTTTTCTAACACCGATAGCAAAGAGAGAGTAAGCGCATGAGTGGCCAGCCTATTTTATTTATCGACCGCGACGGCACCATGGTTGAAGAGCCGCCAATAGACAAGCAGCTCGACAGCCTGGAAAAGCTGGCGTACGAGCCTGATTTGGTGCCCTCTTTATTAAAGTTGCAGGCCGCTGGCTATCGATTAGTGATGGTGACCAACCAGGATGGCCTGGGTACTGATAGCTTCCCACGTGATACTTTTGATGCGCCGCACGACAAGATGATGCAGCTGTTAACTTCGCAAGGCATCAAATTTGACGATGTGCTGATTTGCCCGCACTTTGAACGCGATAACTGCAGCTGTCGCAAGCCGAAACTGGGGTTGGTAAAAGACTACCTGCAGCAGGGCAAAATCGACTTTACTAACTCTTATGTGATTGGCGATCGTATTACTGATGTGCAACTGGCTGAGAATATGGGCTTGCCGGCGTTTCAGTATAACCGCGACAGCTTAGGCTGGGCGCACATCACCAAACAGCTGTTAAGTCGTGGCCGTAAAGCAACCGTACGTCGCACCACGCGGGAAACCGATATTGAAATCAGTGTCGATCTGGACAGCAACGGCAATAACAGCTTTAACACCGGCGTTGGCTTTTTCGACCATATGCTGGAGCAAATTGCCACCCACGGCGGCTTTTCACTGCAGGTAAAGGTGGAAGGTGACTTGCACATCGACGATCACCACAGCGTTGAAGATACTGCACTGGCACTGGGCCAGGCGTTAAAGCAGGCGCTGGGCAACAAGCGCGGCATTAACCGTTTTGGCTTTGTACTGCCAATGGATGAATGCCGTGCTGAATGTGTGCTGGATTTATCCGGCCGGCCACTGTTTGTGTTTAACGGTGAGCTCGGCGAAGGCGCCGTGGGCGGTTTAACGCTTGAAATGGTACCGCACTTTTTCCGCTCATTAAGCGATGCCATGCTGATGACGCTGCACCTGAGTATCACTGAAGGCAACAAGCACCACAAAGTGGAAGGCCTGTTTAAAGCCTTTGGCCGCGCATTACGCCAGGCTATCACGGTGTCGGGCGAAGCGCTGCCAAGCTCAAAAGGAGTGCTGTGATGAAGCTGGTGATAGTCGATACCGGCTGCGCCAATATCAGCTCGGTGTATTTCGCTTTTAAACGCCTGGGCGTTGACGCCAGCATCAGCCGCGATGCCAAAGCTATTAAAGCGGCCGATAAGGTGCTGCTACCCGGCGTTGGCACCGCGCACAACGCCATGGCCAAACTTCAGCAAGCCGAACTTATCGATACGTTGCAACACCTGCAGCAGCCGCTGCTGGGTATTTGCCTGGGTATGCAAATGCTGACTGCGCACAGCATGGAGGGCGATGTCGCCTGCTTAAACCTTATCCCGTCAGAAGTACGGCCCATGCAAAGCGCTGGCCTGCGCCTGCCACATATGGGTTGGAATACATTGCACAGCATAAGTGAACATCCGTTAATGCGAGGTTTTTCTGTCACAGACTATCTGTACTTTGTGCACAGCTTTGCCGTGGCACCAGACGAGTACAGCCTGGCACAGTGCGATTACGGTACTGATTTTGCTGCAGTAATTGGCAAAGACAATGTCGCCGGCGCCCAGTTTCACCCCGAGCGCTCGGGTAAAACCGGCGCACGCTTATTACAGAATTTTCTGGAGTGGCAGTTATGATTATTCCCGCCATCGACTTAATTGACGGCAATGTAGTGCGGCTTTATCAGGGCCGCTACGATAACACGACCCAATATGACTTCAGCCCAATCGGGTTGCGTAATCAATACGCCCAAGCCGGTGCAGACTGGCTGCATATTGTCGATTTATCCGGCGCTAAAGATGCCACTAAACGCCAGCTTAAACTGTTAACTGAGCTAATGACAGCTTCACCTTTGCATATTCAGGTCGGCGGTGGCGTGCGCTGCGAGCAGGATGTAATTGATTTACTTGATGCCGGTGCCGGCCGCGTCGTTATCGGCAGTTTAGCCATACGCCAGAGCGAGCTGGTGCAAGGCTGGGTACGCAAATACGGCGGCGAGCACATCGTACTGGCGCTGGATGTCGCCATAAATGACAAAGGCGAGAAAACCCTGCCCTCGCATGGCTGGATTGAGCAATCGAATATCACCTTAGAGCAGGTGCTGGACGGTTATATCACCGCCGGTGCGAAACATGTGCTTTGTACCGACATCAGTAAAGACGGCACCTTAACCGGCTCTAATGTGCAGCTATACAAAGAACTGGCCAGTAAGTATCCGCAGATACAGTGGCAGGCTTCGGGCGGCATTGGCAAGCTGGATGATATCCGCGCCTTAATTGGCAGCGGCGTCGCTGGCGTCATTTTGGGCCGCTCACTGCTGGAAGGTAAGTTTACGCTTGAGGAGGCCATAGCATGCTGGCAAAACGGTTAATTCCCTGCCTGGATGTACGCGATGGCAAGGTGGTTAAAGGCGTGCAGTTTCGTAACCATGAAATTATCGGTGATATAGTGCCGCTGGCACAGCGCTATGCAGAGGCTGGCGCTGACGAACTGGTATTTTATGACATTACCGCCTCCAGCGATGGCCGCGTGGTAGATAAAAGCTGGGTTAAACGTATCGCCGAGGTGATCGATATTCCGTTTTGTGTCGCCGGTGGCATTAAAACAGTGGCCGATGCCGGCAAAATTCTGGAAATGGGCGCGGATAAAATTTCGGTAAACAGCCCGGCCTTGCTAAGACCTGAGCTTATTAACGAGCTGAACCACAGTTTTGGCCAGCAGTGTGTTGTGATTGGCATCGACAGCTTTTTTGATGTCACTTCCGGCCAGTATCAGGTATACCAGTTTACCGGTGATGAAAGCCGCACCCGAAAAACCCAGTGGCTGACCCGCGATTGGGTCAGCGAGGTGCTAAGCCGGGGTGCCGGCGAGATCGTGCTTAACTGCATGAATCAGGATGGTGTGCGCCAGGGCTATGACATTGCCCAGCTAAAAAGCATTCGCGAGGTGTGCAGCGTGCCGCTGATTGCCAGTGGTGGCGCCGGCACTATGCAGCACTTTACTGATGTATTTGAAAAAGCCGATGTTGATGGTGCTTTGGCCGCCAGTGTGTTTCACAAAGGTATTATTGAAATTGCTGAGTTAAAAGCCAAATTGATTGCTGATGGCATCAGTATTCGGCCATAAAGGCACAAACGGAGCTTCGAACACGCAATCGCTGCGTACATTTTTGCTGTGACACGCCGTGAACCCATCCATGGGGGCTCTTCTCAGCCCGTCCGGGGCTTCAATGGTCACAGCAAAAAGTACATCCGCGCTTGCTTTGCTTGTGCCAGCCGGAACGCCAATGTCCCGAGCGACGAGGATTAACTGCTAAACAGAGCGTCTGTGGCAGGGAGGCCACAGAGGAGCCTACAGGGAGGTATTTACAGCGTCTCTGTGTGCAGTTAAACCTCAGAGCCATAACCTGACTGGCATGAAAAATGAACAAGGGTAGTTATGAATAAAGACAATATTAACCAATTAAGCTGGCCGGAAAACCAACTGCTGCCAGCGATAGTACAGCATGCCATCTCCGGCAAGGTGCTGATGCAGGGCTATATGAACCCAGCGGCACTTGAGCACACGCTGCAAAACGGCAATGTCACCTTTTACAGCCGCAGCAAACAGCGGCTGTGGACCAAAGGCGAAAGCTCGGGACATACCCTGCAGCTGGTCAGTATCGACAGCGACTGCGATGCCGACAGTATTTTAGTGCTGGCACTGCCGCAAGGGCCAACCTGCCATGTCGGCACCGAAACCTGCTGGCATGACAACAGCGCCAATAGCCCGCAACTGGCGTTTTTATATGACTTAGAACAGGTAATTAAATCCCGGGAAGGCGCCGATCCGGCCAGTAGCTACACCGCCAGCCTGTTTGCTAAAGGCGTAAAACGCATCGCGCAAAAAGTTGGTGAAGAAGGCGTCGAATCAGCCTTGGCGGCAATGGCTGGCGATAAAGAAGAGCTAACCAACGAAGCGGCTGATCTGATCTTTCACCTGCTGGTTCTACTACGCAGCCAAAAGTTAGCACTAAATGATGTGATTAAAGTGCTGCAGCAACGACACAAATAAGCAGGCATGTTGGCAGTTTCACTATACAGTTGTTGCTAAAATTCATTTGGTTTAGTGGTGGCGCAGCAACATTGTGCTAACTACACTTAAGCTGTCATGACAGTAAAACCACCGCATCTGCATCGCGAGGCAAATCTGATCCAAATGCTGGATCCTATGTCCACCGATTGGAATCAGGCCTTGCCCGCCCCCAATACGACAGTAACCAGTAAACTGGTTGCTGCGCTGGACTTTTCCCGTTTAAATAGCTTGTTCGAGAATTTCCTGCAAGTGATGGACGTGCCAATTGCATTGATCGATCTGCAGGGCAAGGTGCTGGCATCGTCGCGCTGGCAGCGGGCCTGCATTCAGTTTCATCGTCAGGCTGAAACCACATTGCAACGTTGCCTGGAAAGTGATCGCGACCTGGCATTACAGCTGGAGCAAGGCAAAAACTATTCGATATACCGCTGCCGCAACGGTTTAACCGACTGCGCCACACCTATAGTTCTTGATGGTGAGCATATTGCTAACCTGTTTATTGGCCAATTTTTACTGCACGAACCCGATCAGGCTTATTTTACCGAACAGGCTAAACAAGCCGGCTTTGATAAAAATGATTATCTGGCAGCGTTGGCTGAAGTGCCTATTGTCGATGAAAGTCGTTTGCCGGCGATGTTAAATATGCTGGCATCCCTGGCGCTGCAAATTACTGAACTTAGTCTGGCTAACCATCGTTATCAACACAGCTTGCAACTAACCGAAAAACAAGTGCAGCAGCGTACGCAAGAGCTGACGCTACAAAACCAGATTTTAAGCCAGATCAGTGAAGGCGCAGCGTTAAAAACGGTACTGCACAATCTTGTTACCCAGGTAGAGCTACTGCACCCAGATATGCTGTGTTCCATCTTACTACTGGATGAAAACGGCAAAACGTTGCGCCATGGCGCGGCGCCGTCACTACCCGATGCCTACAATCAGGCGATTGACGGTGTCGTTATTGGCGAGGGCGTTGGGTCCTGCGGCAGCGCCGCCTATAGTGGTGAAACCGTGATCGTGACCGATATAAACTCTCACCCTTACTGGAAACCTTATCTGGCACTGGCTGAGCTTGCTGCTGTAAAAGCCTGCTGGTCGCAGCCGGTAAAAAATGCTCAGGGTAAAGTACTGGGCACCTTTGCCATTTATCAGCGCCAGCCTGCCGAGCCTTCAGCCGAGCTACTGGAGAAAATTAAAACCTATAGTAATCTGGCTGAACTTGCCATCAGCCGCAGCTTAAGCAGTTCGCAAATTAGACGCTTAGCCTTTTATGACAGCTTAACAGGCCTGGCTAACCGGCGCTTACTGGAAGAACACTTGTTGCAGGCGATGGCAGCCAGCAAACGCAGCCAAAAGTTTTGTGGCCTGATGTTTATCGATCTGGACAATTTTAAGCCGGTAAATGATCTTTACGGCCATAAAGTCGGCGATGCGCTACTGGAAGAAGTCGCCCGCCGCTTACAAAGTGCAGTGCGCCAGGCCGACACCGTTGCCCGTTTTGGTGGGGATGAGTTTATTGTGCTTTTGCGTGATATTGACGCCGATGACCGGCGCAGCAAACAACATATGCAGGTTGTTGCAACAAAAATTGCACAGGAATTATCCCGCCCTTACCCACTGAATGAAAACAGCATGCACCAGTGCGCCTGCAGTATAGGTTTAGTGTTATTTTTGGGTGACGCTGATAGTGATGAATTACTACGTCAGGCCGATATGGCAATGTATCAGGCAAAAAAACTGGGGCAAAATCGCCCCTGCTGGTATAACAAAGCTTAAACCACCGCTAAACCTAACCGCACAACGCAGCGTGGCACTTAACCGTCGCATTAAAATGTAACAGCCTTTGTCTGTCTATTGACAAGGCCGGCATGGAAACCGACTATAACGGCGGTCTTACGTTTAACACTTCTGTTAACACTAAAACAAAAAGAGTCGCTATGAAAAAATCCTTACTTGTTCTGGCACTGGCCAGCAGCTTCGCCATGGCAGATGAAGGCATGTGGATGCCGCAACAGTTGCCACAAATTGCCAACGAATTAAAAGCTGCCGGTTTAGCGCTAAACCCAACCGATTTAAACAAACTTACTGAATTTCCGGCTGCTGCTATTGTCAGCCTGGGCGGTTGTTCTGCCTCTTTCGTATCGCCAAATGGCTTAGTCGCGACCAACCATCACTGTGCCTACGGCAGTATTGCCCACAACTCGACGCCAGAAAATGATCTGCTGGCCAATGGCTTTTTAGCTAAAACGCTGGCCGATGAAGTTGCCGCTGCACCTGGCAGCCGTATATTCGTAACCAAAGCCGTTGATAATGTCAGCGATCAAGTCATTGATGCCAAAACCGCCAAATTAAGCGGTAAAAAGCGCATTGATGCTATTGAAGCCAACCAGAAAGCACTGGTAGCTGAGTGTGAAAAAGACGAAGGCCACCGCTGTACGGTAGCTGCATTCTACGGCAGCCTGGAGTTTTACCGTATTAAACAGCTGGAAATTAAAGATGTACGTTTAGTACATGCCCCGGCAGAAGGCGTGGGTAAATTTGGTGGCGACACCGATAACTGGATGTGGCCACGTCACACCGGTGACTACAGCTTCTACCGCGCTTATGTCAGCCCGGAAGGTAAATCAGCCGATTACAGCACAGACAACGTGCCATACAAACCAGATTTTCATTTAACCCTGGCCAAAGACGGCGTAAAAGAAGGTGATTTTGTGATGGCGCTGGGTTATCCGGGCCGCACTAACCGCCACCGTTTGCCTAGTGAAGTGAGCGAAACCTTTGAATGGGCCTACCCCAACACCGTAGCACAGTTTAAAAACACGCTGGATATTATCGCCAGGCAAACCGCTGAGGATAAAGATGCCGAGCTGAAATACGCCAGCCGTGTCGCCGGTTTAAACAACTACATGAAAAACCGTCAGGGCATGCTGGACAGCTTTGCCGGCAGCGACTTTTTAAGCCGCAAAACAGCAGAACACGCAGAACTGACCAAGTGGGTTAACAGCAGCCGCGACAATAAAAAAGCCTATGCTGATGACTTAAAAACTATCGAAAAACTGCTGAAACAACGCCAGGACAAAGATCGCAAAGACTATCTGCTGGATAACGCCAAGCCACGGCTGTTAACAGCAGCAGGGGCGATTTATCGGCTGGCAGAAGAAAGCACTAAGCCGGACGCCGAGCGTAAAGCCGGTTTTCAAAAACGTGATTTACCGCGTTACAAAGCCTTTGTTGCCGGTATGGAGCGTAACTTTGCCGTTAGCGTTGAAAAAGCGCTGGATCTGTATAACTTAAGCCGCTACGCAGCTCAGCCGAAAAAACAACGCGACAGCGAGTTTGACAAGGTAATGGGGATTAAAGATGGCATGTCAGAAGCCGATCTGAAGGCACTTATAGACAGCTGGTATGCCAATACCGGTTTAACCGTGCTGGATAAACGCACTGCGCTGCTGGAGATGACACCAGAACAAATCGCCAAGCTTGATGACAGCTTTGTTAAAGCCGCTGTTGCGCTGCACAAGTGGAATTTAAAGCACGAAGCGCAGGAAGAAGAACTGGCAGGCAAAATTCAGCAGGCTTATGCCAGCTATATGCGCGCCAAAATCGCCTTTATGCAGTCTAAAGGCCACGCCGTTTACCCTGACGCCAACAGCACACTGCGGGTAACTTACGGTAATGTAAAAGGCCGCGGCCACGGCAATGAAGATGGCAATGCCTGGGCACCGTTTACCACGCTGCGTGGTATTACGGCTAAAGCCACCGGTGAAGGCGAATTTAACGCGCCACAAAGCCAGCTGGATGCCATTAGAGCCAAACAGTACGGCCCATACAAAGTGGACAGCTTAAACTCAGTGCCGGTTAACTTCTTAGCGACGCTGGATATTACCGGTGGTAACTCAGGTTCTGCGGTACTGAACAGCAAAGCCGAACTGGTAGGCCTGGCGTTTGACGGCACACTGGATTCGATTATTTCAGACTGGGACTACAACCCGGATAACACCCGTTCAATTCAGGTTGATCACCGTTTTATGCTGTGGCAAATGCAGCTGGACGGCGCAGATAATCTGTTAAAAGAAATGGGCGTGAAGTAACCATCTGAAAAAGGGCCGAAAGGCCCTTTTTATTCATCTCTTCGAGTCGAACCGACTTGTTCACACAGACACGCCGTAAATACATCCCTGTAGGCTCGATTCGGCCATCCTGGCCTGCAACGGTCTGTTTAGAACAAGTCGATTCTCATAAAGTCTGTGCTCTCTAGATTGCCTTTTCTAGCAACTCTGCAGCCAGCCGGACAAAATCTGACGAGGTTAGTATCCCCTTCAGCTTATTGTTTTCATCGACTACCGGCATACAACCGTGGCGGTTTGATACAAAAAAACCGGCCACATCTTTTAACGATTGCTCTGACGTGACCGCAGCAAAATCAGTCACCATCATATCGGCCACCAATTGCTGTTTTTCTTTGCGCTCCAGCGCTGTGGCACCAAATTGCGCCATCAAGCCCATTACTTTGGCAATCATAATTTTTTGCGTCAGCATGCCTACCAGTTCACCTTTGGCGTCTATAACCGGAATATGGCGGATATTTTTTTCACGCATTAAATCATGCGCATCTTTTAAACTGGCGTCGCGGGTAACGCATAAAGGATCAACCGTCATCAGTTCGGTAACAATGCTAATAGTCATCTCAGTCTCCATATCGATAAAAATATAGCCTTATAGCGAAAAAGGTAGCTGTACACTTAGCGCTGGATCAAGTTTCTGTTGCTTATTTTGTCGCCGGAGTTAATGAGCTACCCAAAGAGGCGACAATTACCAGCGCTATCGCCAGCCACTGCCATAGCGTTAACAGTTCAGCCAGAATTAAAAAGCCTGCCAGTGCCGCTATCGCCGGCTCCATGCTCATAAACACGCTGAAGTTTTGCGATGTCATATTACGCAGCGCTACCATCTCCAGTGAATACGGAATAGCGCTGGACAAAATACCGACTAAAAAGCCCAGAGGTAATACATCCCAGCTTAGTAACGCCATACCCTGAGTAACAAAGCCGGTTGGTACCAGCACGACAGCAGCAACGGTCATACCCAGCGCCACCGTCATACCACCCGAGCTTTGTGTATTAGTTTTTTTACCGAATAAAATATAGCCAGCCCAACAGGCACCAGCCGCCAATGCCTGTATCACACCAACCGGATCCAGCGCATCCACACCATGCATATCCGGCAGTAGCAGTAAAATACCGGCTAATGCAAAACCAACCCAGATCAGATCACGCTTGCGTCTGGAGGAAAACAGCGCCACGGCCAGGGGGCCGGTAAATTCCAGCGCCACCCCAATACCCAGTGGAATACGGGCAATAGCCAGATAAAACAAAATATTCATGCCACCCAGGCACAAACCGTAAACAATTACAGCCTGCCAGTCCCGCCCCTGTGGCAGCGCACGCCAGGGCTTAAATACCAGACACAACACCAGCGCAGAAAACCCCAGCCGCAGAGCGGTAGTGCCATCCGGGCCAATCAGCGGAAACAATTGTTTGGCTATAGATGCGCCGGATTGAATAGTGATCATCGCCAGCAATACGCTGACAACAGCGACAACCAGGCTGCGATTTACAAAGACAGGCATAACATAGTGATCCGAAAGGACGTACAAGACGCGAACGGCTTAATTGTAGCCTGTGCAGAGCGTAAAACGTAACCGTCGGCGCACTGTAATGCGCCATCTGTGCGTTATTTCGGGGCAAAACGTCAGAGGCTCCAGCTGGAAGCGTTATGCACCAACATTAAGACGTCAAAAAAATATCACGCTATGGCAACTAATTAGCGGCAAATTAAACAGTACGCCAATTTTAGCGCCGCACTGGCATGGCATCTGCTAAGCACTTTTATCGGTATCGGTGCTCACCGCCATTTTTCGTCCTCTGACTCAGGAGCATTACTATGACCGGACTACACAACCGCAGCCATCCTCTGCGCGATGTACTGGATAAAGAATTGCAACAGCGCACCTTCCCTGCCATTGCCGCGCCCTGCCGGCTATGTCAGTTTATGCTGACCGTTGCTCCGGCTTCACGTAGCAGTGAGTTTAGCTTTATGCAGCAACTGGCCAGTCAGCAAGGCAGCCATTTCAGTGAAACTGACCACGATATCAACCTGCCATTGTTTGGTGGCACGCTAAGGTTTGAGAAACACGGCGAGTTTTCCAGTTATGTGTTTATTCAGTATGGTAACGACAAACAGCTGTTTGACGATCCGCTGGATTTTTTGCCCAGTAAAGACTGGCTGGAGGATATTCCCGGCCAGATTTTCCGAGTAGTGCAACTTAGCGTTGTTACACCGGCGCAGCTAAAAGCCAATGGCAATATTGATAAGCTGTTTAATCCGGATAACTGCATCAGTAGCTTGCTGGCAGGACAAAAAGCGCGCATTTGGACCGATTTTCAAAAACATGCCGAAGGCGCCGGCCGCATGCTGTTACTGGATCAGGGGCTAAGCCCGGCGGCACTCGGGCGTTTAGTGCAACAGCTGTTTGATCTGGGCAATTACCGCAAGCTGTCGTTGCTGGGCTGGCCGATGTCACGCCAGGCACTTGCCAGGCTTAACCTGCTGGAGCAGCAACTGTCAGACATTACCCAGCGCATTGAACAGCAGCGCAGCGACGACGAGCGGCTGTTAAACGAAATTACCACTATGGCCGCGCAAACCGAGCATTTAATTGCCGAAACCAGCTCGCGTTTGCAAGCTACCGCTGCCTACTATCAGCTGACACTAGACCGGATAAAAGGCTTAAATGAAACTCCGATAGAAGGCTTATTATCGCTGCAGGACTTTACCGAACGGCGGTTAACGCCGGCGTTTCGCACCAGCGAGTCAGTCGTATTCCGCCAGAATGCGCTGTCGGGCCGGCTAGGCCGTTCAACAGAATTATTACGTACCCGGATTAACTTAAAATTAGAACAACAAAACCAGCAATTACTCGCTTCGATGGACAAACGCGCCAAACTGCAGCTGAACATGCAGCAAATGGTGGAAGGCTTATCACTGGTGGCGATCAGTTACTACGCCGTGCAACTAAGCGACAAAGCCATTAAGGCACTGGGATATTTTATGCCGCAGCTGGATACTGAACGCTGGCACAGTGTCAGCGTGCCACTGGTGATCACCGCCGTCTGTCTGCTGCTGTTTTGGATAAACCGCCGCTTACACCGAGATAAAACCAGCTAACAGCTTGAGAATTTGCCACTGCAGTGCTTTACTTGCGATCCCCTGGCAGAGATTGGATTAAAACGTGTTGCGTGGCGCTGTTGTTATCTGTTGTATTGGTGTTGCTTGTAGCGGTATAGCACAAGAGAATACGGCTGATACGAAAAAACAACTTAAATTGAAACCGGGCCAGGTGTTACATCAGGCAGCGCCGGCAGCAAACAGCAAGCCAAGCGCGCAAATTGCAGTGTATAAATCGGTAAAAGCTGACGGCACGGCGTTCTTTTCTGATCGTCAGCCGCTCAACCGGCCTTATCAACTGCTCAGGTTTGATTGTTTTGCCTGTGATCCGGTGTCAAAAATCAACTGGCATACGGTACCGCTGTACGTTAAACCGTACAATCGCATTATTGCCAAAGCTGCAACCGAACATCAACTTGACCCGGCGTTGATCCGGGCGGTGATACATGCCGAATCATCTTTCCGGCCGCAGGTAATATCGAAAAAGGGCGCTGTCGGCCTGATGCAATTAATGCCGCAAACCTCGGCAACACTGGGCGTGCAGGATGCAAATCATCCGGAGCAGAACATTAACGCCGGCAGCCGCTACCTGGCGCAATTGTTAAAGCAGCATAATAACGACCTAACGCTGGCGCTGGCGGCTTATAACGCAGGCCCCGGCAATGTAAAACGCTACAACGGGATACCGCCCTTTGCCGAAACCCAGGCCTATGTTGAACGGGTGGTAATTTTGCATAAGCGCTATCAGCAGCAAAGTTAAGCGGTTGCCGGCTTGTGTAATGCTGCACGCAGAATGTCTTTCCAGGATACCAAACCCAGCAAATGCTTAAATTCGTCGATGACCGGCAGACAGCTGATATTATGCTGCAACAATAAGGCGGCAGCCTGTTTTACACTGGTGTGTTCAGTAATAGTAATAACAGGTGACACCATAACCTGATGCACTTTACGCGAGCGCAAAAATACACTGATCGTTGGATCTGATGCGGAATCCATCACCGGGCTTAACTCACGGAAATAGTCTTTTACCGACACAATGCCAACAATACGGTTGGTATTGTCTATCACAGGTACATGCTGAAAACGGGCCTTGGCAAACACATCACGCAACGACGCCAGGCTGGCATCGGCCATAGTGGTTACCAGCTTGTTTCGGTGCGTCATAATATGCGCTATGCTCATCACAGCCCTCAGCCTTTACTTATTCGTCTTTGTTTTCAAAACCTTCAATAGTGACACCAGACAAGAAACCGGCACCTTTGGTATCGCCGCTGCGTAACTTGATCATCAGACGCAGATCGTTTGGTGAATCGGCATGGTGCAACGCATCAGCATAACTTATCCGGCCGGCCTGATATAAATCATACAAAGCCTGGTCAAAGGTTTGCATGCCCAACTCGCGCGATTTGGTCATTACCGCTTTAATTTCACCCATGTCACCACGGGAGATTAAATCGGCAATCAACGGCGAGTTAAGCAGTACTTCTATCGCAGCCACCCGGCCCTGGCCATCTGCAGTCGGTACCAGTTGCTGTGCAACTATGCCGCGTAAATTCAACGATAAGTCGAACAGCAGCTTCTGGTGCATTTCTTTTGGTACCAGGTGCATAATGCGGTCAATGGCCTGGTTGGCGTTGTTGGCGTGCAATGTAGCGATACATAAATGGCCGGTTTCAGCAAACGACAGCGCGTATTCCATGGTGTCCTGACTGCGGATCTCACCAATCAGAATAACGTCCGGCGCCTGACGCAGCGAGCTTTTCAGCGCGGCTTCAAACGACTCGGTATCAATACCAACTTCACGCTGTGTAATTAAGCTTTTATGGTGGTCGTGCACAAACTCAATCGGATCTTCAATGGTAAGAATATGACCTTTGGCGTTTTTATTGCGATAACCCAACAGCGCCGCCAGCGAGGTCGACTTACCGGTACCGGTACCACCGACAAACAGCACCAGACCGCGCTTGGACATGATCACTTCTTTCATGATTGGCGGCAGGCCCAAATCATCAACATTCGGAATTTGCGTTACGATTCGGCGCACCACCATGCCAGCACAGTCACGTTGCCAAAATGCCGATACCCGAAAACGGCCAACTTCATTGGCTATAGCAAAGTTACACTCTTTGCTGGTCATAAACTCCTGCTGCTGCTTGTCGTTCATGGCCGACAGCACCAGTTTCAGTGAGGTAGCATCGGTCAGCGGCATTTCGTCTATTGGTGTCATTTCACCGTTAATTTTGGCAGCCACCGGCATGCCGGCAGTGACAAACATGTCAGATGCCCGCATATTTACCATTTTTTCTAAAAAATCATCCAGTTGCATAGCTATTACATCCTACCCATAGCGCCAAAGGTATTTTTGTCCTGTGCCTTAGCCGCCGCGTCTTGCTGGGTTATCCGGCCACGGTTTACCAGATTCAACAAGCATTGATCCATGGTTTGCATGCCATGGGCCGCGCCGGTCTGGATAACCGAGTACATCTGGGCAATTTTGTCTTCGCGAATAAGGTTACGTATCGCCGGTAAGCCGACCATAATTTCGTGTGCCGCAATACGGCCGCCGCCGATTTTTTTCAGCAGGGTTTGTGAAATAACAGCACGTAATGATTCAGACAGCATTGACCGCACCATATCTTTTTCTTCCCCCGGAAACACGTCGATAATACGGTCGATGGTTTTTGGCGCTGACGTGGTGTGCAGGGTACCAAACACTAAATGACCGGTTTCGGCGGCGGTCATCGCTAACCGTATGGTTTCCAGATCACGTAATTCACCCACCAGAATAACGTCCGGGTCTTCACGCAGTGCCGAGCGCAATGCATTGCTGAAACTGTGGGTATCGCGGTGCACTTCCCGCTGGTTAATCAGACAGGATTTATTGTTGTGCACAAATTCTATTGGATCTTCGATGGTTAAAATATGGTCGTGGCGCATGGTGTTAATGTAATCGATCATCGCCGCCAGGGTGGTAGACTTACCCGAGCCTGTCGGTCCGGTTACCAGCACCAAACCACGCGGGTTTTCGGCAATTGTTTTAAAAATATCCGGTGCACCTAAGTCATCCAGTGTTAACACCTCACTGGGGATAGTACGGAACACCGCTGCCGCACCGCGGTTTTGCACAAAGGCGTTAACACGAAAACGCGCTAAGCCCGGCACTTCAAAAGAAAAATCTGATTCGAGACGTTCTTCGTACTCTTTGCGTTGCTTATCGGTCATAATCTCGTACACCAAAGCATGTACTTCTTTATGCGACAACGGCGGTACATTAAGTTTACGTACGTCGCCATCAACGCGGATCAGCGGCGGTACGCCGGCTGAAAGGTGTAAATCTGAGGCTTTATGTTGCACACTAAACGCCAGTAATTCGGTAATATCCATGACAACTTTTACTCCACTTTGCCAATTGATATGAATAACATAGCAGAACAACTACAGCTCGCCTATCACAACCTGACACAAAAGTGCCTCCAGCTGTCTGCCAACATTGACACTGTACAACTGTTAGCCGTTAGTAAAACCAAACCGGTTAGCGCCATTGAAGCGGCGTACCAGGCCGGACAACGGCATTTTGGCGAAAATTACCCGCAGGAGCTGGCGACAAAAGCGACAGAGCTTAGCGGCTATGCGGATATCTGCTGGCATTTTATCGGCCCGTTGCAATCGAATAAAACCCGGCTGGTGGCCGAGCATGCGCACTGGGTGCACAGTATTGAACGGCTGAAGATTGCCCAGCGCCTGAACGAACAGCGCCCGGCAACGCTGAAAAAATTAAAGGTGCTGCTGCAAATTAATATCAGTGATGAAGCCAGCAAAGCCGGTATAGCGCCGGCAGATATGCTGCAACTGGCCGAAGCGGTAAACCAATTACCCCAGCTGGAATTAAAAGGCCTGATGGCAATACCGGCACCCGGGCAAAGCGAAACCGCCTTTGCAGCTATGCAGCAATTGTCGTTACAACTGCAGCAGCGCTATGCGCAAGCGACTGAATTATCGATGGGCATGTCAGATGACTGGCCTTTGGCTCTGCGATATGGCGCAACTATGATACGATTAGGTACCGCAATTTTTGGCGCAAGAGATTAGCACAAGGAATGACGACACAAATGAATGACAACACAGTCGCCTTTATCGGTGCCGGCAATATGGCGCGCTGCGTTATTGCCGCCATGGTTAACGCCGGTTATCCGGCAGACAACATTATCGCCGCTAACCGCAGTCAGCCGAAATTAACCGCGCTGGCTGCCGACTTCGGCATTCAAACCACGCTGGATAATATTGAAGCGGTAACCAAGGCCGATGTGATCGTGCTGGCCGTAAAACCGCAGATGATGCAGGATGTTTGCCAATCCTTGATCGCTGCGGCACCTGAGATTGCCGAAAAGTTGTTCGTTACCTTAGCCGCCGGCCTTCCGGTAAGCCGTTATCAGCAATGGCTGGGGCAGGTTCGTCTGGTTAGGGCTATGCCCAACACACCGTCACTGGTTGGCCTTGGCGTGACCGGTTTATTCCCGTCGGGCTGCTCCAACTATGAAAAAGCCTTTGTTGATCATATGTTCAGCGGCACCGGGCTCAATGTCTGGCTGGAAACCGAAGCGCAAATTAACCATATCATTGCTGTTACCGGCAGCTCGCCGGCCTATTTCTTTTTCTTTATGCAGGCGATGCAGCAAGTGGCAGAGCAGCTGGGTTTTGATGCGGCCCAGGCCAAGCAAATGGTGGCACAAACTGCGCTGGGCGCCGCGACTATGGCGCTGAACAGTGAGCATAGCTTTGCAGATCTCAGAGCTCAGGTTACCTCTAAAGGCGGAACCACGCATGAGGCCGTAACCACTTTTGCCAACCAGGGGCTTGAAAAAATGGTGGCAGACGCCATGTATGCGGCAATTGCCCGTGCAGAAGAAATGGCGCAAAGTCTATAATTTTCATCGTCTAAGATGCGGAGAGCCTGATGCAAGCCTTGATATTTTTAATAAACACTGCCTTTAGTTTATATCTGATGGTAGTGCTGCTGCGGATTTGGCTGCAATGGGCACGGGCCGATTTTTACAATCCACTGAGCCAGTTTGTTGTTAAAGCCACCAACCCGGTCGTTATTCCACTGCGCCGTCTGCTACCCAGTATCGGCAAAATAGACACTGCATCAGTATTGCTGGCGCTTGTGTTGGTTATCGCACAATCTGTATGTTTGCGCTATCTGGCGTTTGGTCAGGTGTTTCTGCCGAATTTACTGGTAATGGCACTACCTATGCTTGTGCGTGAAGCCTTGACGCTGTTTTTCTGGGTGTTGATTATCCGCGCCATTATGAGCTGGTTTAGCCAGGGTAATAACCCAATAGAGTATCTGATGCATCAGCTCACTGAACCGGTGCTTCGTCCGGTGCGGCGTATTATTCCGCCCATAGCCGGGTTAGACTTGTCGGTTCTGGTAGTTATTATCGCCCTTAACGTGTTGAACATTCTTACTTTGGGCTGGCTGCCAAAATTTTGAGCGCTGTGGTAACAGCACAACTTCAGGTTAAGGCTGCATATTTAAACCCAAAGCCAGCCAGGCTGGCTTAAGACCGTTATGAACATAACGCCGAAGCAGGTGCCTGCGCCGATAAAAACGCTGCCGGACAAAACCTGAGCCACTATACTTAACAGCCTGATCTTACTGACTGAGGTGGACTATGAACCGTGTCATTCTTGCCCTGCTATTGGGCTTAATTGTCAGCTTTAGTGCCGCTGGCGAGCAAAAAAAACAACTGGGAAACTGGGATGTGCATTACATTGCTTTTCCCTCACCGATACTGACGCCGGAAGTGGCGCAGCAATACCAGCTGCAGCGCAGTAAATACAATGGCATTGTTAATATTTCAGTATTGGATAAAACCACGCAGCAAGCACAAAAAGTGGCGATAACTGGTAGCGCCAAAGACTTGCAAAGCCGTATCCGCACACTGGAATTTACCGAGGTAACAGAAGGCAATGCGGTGTACTACCTGGCACAATTGCCGTTTCATCACGAACAACGTTACAGCTTTACCATTAGTATCAGCAGCGGCAACCAGACGCAGCAACTGACTTTCGACCAGGTTTTTTACGTAGATTAATTAGATGACAAATAACATAGTGCTGGCCAGCGGTAACAAAGGCAAAGTAACGGAATTAAGCCAGATGCTGGCACCGTTTAAGCTGCAAGTGATACCGCAAACTGAACTGGGTGTCTCAGATGCCGATGAAACCGGGCTGACCTTTATTGAAAATGCCATTATAAAAGCGCGCCATGCCGCGTTAGCCACAGGCTTACCGGCTATTGCCGATGATTCTGGCCTGGCAGTTGACGCGCTTGATGGTGCACCGGGTATTTATTCGGCCCGCTATGCCGGAGAAGCCGCCAGCGATAGCGCCAACATTGATAAACTGCTGTTGGCGCTAAAAGACGTACCGCCCGGGCAACGTGCTGCACAGTTTCATTGTGTATTGGTGTACCTGCGTCATGCTGAAGACCCGACACCGCTGGTATGTCACGGCGTTTGGCATGGCAGCATCACCCAACAACGCGCCGGTTGTGGTGGCTTTGGCTTTGATCCGGTGTTTTATGTCGCCACTGAGGACTGCACCAGTGCCGAGCTAAGCCGTGAGCGCAAACAGCAACTTAGCCATCGCGGTAAAGCCCTGGCGCAGTTGCTTAAACTGTTACAGCAGAGCAAAGCATAGTGGCATTGCAGTTACCGCCCTTGGCGCTTTATATTCACATACCCTGGTGTATTCAAAAGTGTCCGTACTGCGACTTTAACTCCCACGCAGTAAAACAAGGCATTCCCGAGCAGGAATACATCGCCCATTTATTGGCTGACTTAGATCAGGATTTAGCTCTGGTTAGCGGCCGCAGCCTTAGCAGTATCTTTATTGGTGGTGGCACACCCAGTGTGTTTTCTGCTGAGGGCATTGAGCAAATCCTAACCGGCGTTAAGCAACGTATCCGCTGTGACAGCGACATGGAAGTAACCATGGAAGCCAATCCCGGCACGGTTGAAGCCGAGCGTTTTGCCGGCTATGTCAGTGCCGGTGTAACGCGGTTTTCTATCGGTGTACAGAGTTTTCAAACCGCCCAGTTGCAGGCGCTGGGGCGGATACACGACAGTCACGAAGCCATCAACGCGGCGAAACTGGCCCAGCAGTTACTGCACAGTCAGCCGCTGCAAAGCTTTAACCTGGATTTAATGCACGGCTTACCACAGCAGGATCTGGCCGGTGCTTTGGCCGATTTACAACAAGCGATAGATTTAGCCCCTCCGCACCTGTCCTGGTATCAACTGACTATAGAGCCCAACACTGCTTTTGCCTCACGCCCGCCAGTGTTACCACCAGACGATACGTTGTGGGATATCCAGCAACATGGCCTGGCATTGCTTGAACAACATGGCTATCAGCAATATGAAATTTCTGCCTATGCCAAAACCGGCCAGCAGTGCCGGCATAACCTGAACTACTGGCGTTATGGCGACTATTTAGGTATTGGCTGCGGTGCCCATGGCAAAATTACCCTGCCATCACGCAATGCCATTTTACGTACGGTAAAAATTAAGCACCCTAAAGGCTATATGGATATCAGCCGCGGCTATCTGGACAATCGCGAGCAAGTCGCAGCCGATGACCGGCCGTTTGAGTTTTTTATGAACCGCTTTCGCTTGCTCGAACCCTGCCCGATCACCGACTTTACGGCCTACACCGGCCTGCCACTAAGCAGCATCACTGCGGCTATTACTGAGGCAGAACAAAAGCAGCTACTGACGGTTACCGATACGCACTGGCAAATAACCGCTAAAGGTGCGCGCTATCTAAACGACTTACTCACCTTGTTTATCTAGCCTGATTAACCTGTCAGCGCGATACTTTGTCTGTTAATCAGCAGCTGATGGCGTAGAATAACGCCATCAGCTGAGCAATCAGCCAAGCCATACATTCATAACGGGGATAGCTATGACATCCATTTTGCTCCAGCGCGCGTTACTGCCGATAGCGGTAAGCGCAGCTTTATTAACCGGCTGTGGCCCGCAGCAACAAACAACACCCGCGCCACAGCCAGCTGTTGTAGTACAGCAACAAACCGAATCAGACAAAGCCAATGCACTGTTTGAACAAATCTTTATGGCGCAGGTAAAGCGCAACCCCTTGTTGCAAACCCGGCTGGGCATCAAAGATGACTATGACAAATGGCATGACTTATCTGACGAGCATTACCAGGCGTCATTACAGCTGGCCCGTCAACATTTGGCCATGTTGCAGGCCATCGACGTGAGTAAGCTGGACGACAATAGCCGCGTCAGCTATTTGCTAATGCAGCAAGACTTACAGCAAGAATTGGATGACGCCAAATGGCAACTGTATAGTTATCCGGTAAACCAAATGTCTGGCACCCATTCGCGGGTACCTTCAGTGCTGATCAATCAACACAGCATCAGCAGCGAAAGCGATGCAAAAGCTTACATTGCCCGCCTTAATGCGGTACCAAAATTATTTAGCCAATTGCAGCAACAACTGCAGGCCCGTGCTGAAGCCGGCATTATCGCCCCGGCCTTTGTGTTTCCGCATGTGATTTCGGCCAGTGAAAATGTGATCAAGGGCGCACCGTTTGACGAAGGTCCTGACAGCACCCTGCTGGCCGACTTCAGTAGTAAAGTGGCCAAACTTAATCTGAATGAACATGCCAGTAAACTGCTAATCGACGAAGCTAAAGTAGCGCTGCTTACCAGCGTCAAACCAGCCTACAGCAGCCTGATCAATTATCTGCAAACGCTGCAGCAAAAAGCCGGCAACCTTGATGGTGTCTGGCGCTTTAAAGACGGCGATGCCTTTTATAATAATGCGCTTAAACGCACCACGACGACTAACCTTAGCGCCAGCGAAATTCACCAGCTTGGTTTGGATGAAGTGGCACGTATCCATAGCGAAATGCGCGCCATTATGCAGAAAACAGGCTTTGACGGTGATTTAAAAGCCTTTTTTAACTTCATGCAAACCGATGAACAGTTTTATTATCCGGACACGGAAGAAGGCAAAGCGGCTTACCTTGCCGACGCCACCGCCGTAATTGACCATATGCGCTCCCGGCTGAACGAGCTGTTTTTAGTTACCCCTAAAGCAGAGATGATCGTCAAAGCGGTTGAGCCGTTTCGTGAACAAAGTGCCGGTAAAGCCTTTTATCAGCAGCCATCTATGGACGGCAGCCGGCCCGGCATTTACTACGCCAACCTGTACCGCATGAGCGATATGCCCAAATACGAGCAGGAAGCGCTGGCCTATCACGAGGGCATACCGGGCCATCATATGCAACTGGCTATAGCGCAAGAGCTGGAAGACATGCCCAAGTTTCGCCGCTTTGGCGGTTACACGGCTTACATTGAAGGCTGGGGTTTATACACCGAGCTGTTACCGAAAGAAATAGGCCTGTATCAGGACCCGTATTCTGACTTTGGCCGCTTAGCCATGGAATTATGGCGCGCCTGCCGCTTAGTGGTCGACACCGGTATACACGCCAAAAAATGGAGCCGCGAAGAAGCCATTCAGTATCTGCTGGACAATACGCCTAATACGCCAACCGCTATTGAAAAGGCTATTGAACGCTATATTGTGATGCCATCACAGGCTACCGCCTATAAAATAGGCATGATTAAAATTATCGAACTGCGCGAAAAAGCGAAAACTGCACTGGGTGATAAGTTTGATATCCGAGCCTTTCATGATGTGGTGTTGAAAAACGGCGCCGTGCCATTAGATGTACTGGAACAATTGGTTGATGAGTATATTGCCGCAACCAAAGCCTGATAGCAGTAATATCAACATTAAGCCGGTCAACTGACCGGCTTTTTTGTTTGTAGCCTCAGGCTGAGGGTACTGCAGCCGGATCCATCCAGAACAGCTCCCAAATATGGCCATCCGGATCAGTAAAAGCCCGGCTGTACATAAAGCCCAAATCCTGCACCGGGTTAATATCGGCCGTTCCGCCGTGCTTTGCTGCCGCGCCGGTCATCGTATCTACCGCTTCGCGTTTGTCACATGCCAGTGCCAGCATCACTTCACTGGATGTGGCTGCCGGAATAGGTCTGGTCGTGAAACTGTGCCACTTGGCATGCGTTAACAGCATCACATAAATTTGCTCACTCCAAACCATACAGGCGGCGGTCTCGTCGGTAAAATGCGGATTATTACTAAAACCCAGCGCAGTATAAAAAGCCATGGCAGCTTTAAGATCTTTTACCGGCAGGTTAACAAATATCATCGGTTGCATCAGGGGTCTCCGGGTTGAGGTTAACAACAACGTTTTTTAACGCTTCATTCCTAATCGGCTAACCCTAGCCCAAATCGACAACGCAGTACTATATTTTTTACGTATTGTTACTTAGGGATGACGTTAAAAACCCGAGCCCGGTTGTTTAAGAAACGCCACTTCTTCTGCAGTCGACGTGCGGCCTAACAACGCATTACGATGCGGATAACGGCCAAAGCGGTCAATTATCTCTTTGTGTTTTAGCTCGAACTGGTAGTTATTTTCTGGTGCATACTGCTTAAACAAAATCTCAGCCTGTTGATGAATAACAGCTGATTCGCTGTGCATGTAAGGCATTAGCAAAAAATTTCGCTCGTCGGCGTTTAGCTGCGCCAAGGCGCCGGCGGCAACAGCTTCCTGAGCTAATACCAGTGCCATCGCATCCTGGGCAAACGCCTGTGGCGTGTCACGGTAGATATTACGTGAGAACTGATCCAGCACAATAATTTCCGCCAACCGTCCATGCGCCGTCGTTCGCCAGTGGTATAACTCGCCCGCCGCCGCTTGCTGTAACAGCTCGCCAAAGCGCACGCTGATCAAACGGTCAAAAGCCGCATCTTTCGCCCACCACTGCTCGGGCATAATGTCGTTAAACCAAAAATGTAATACTGTTGCAAACATAGCCATTCCTTACGTTATCCCAACCGGCTAGTTGCCCGGTTTAATAACAAAACCTTTTTCGATACCGGCTTTAAACCCTACCGATTCGTATAATGCGTGAGCACTGGTTAAGCTTGCCCCAGACAGTAACATCACTTTATAACAGTTTTTTTGCCAGGCCAGCGCTATAGCAAACTCAAGTACCTGTTTACTCAGGCCCTGACGGCGGAATTTAGCCGCGGTAACGACATGCTCAATAATGCCAAATGGCCGGGCTCCGTTGGCAATACTGAGGTTAATAGCCAAAGCGCAGGTTGATGCCAGTTCGCCGTCGATCTCGGCTACCACTATAGCACTGCGTGGATCTGTGATAATTTCCGCCCATCTTTGGTGTGCCATATCGGCAGTCAGCGCCGGATCGGCCGGGCGTAATTCTTTATACAGCCGCAGCACAGCATTTAAGTCATCAGTAGTTGCGGTTCTGATTATCATCTCTGACATCCTTGTTAAGCGTTAAATTGCTGCAACGGTTTAGGGATTAAACCGCTGCAGCCGTTTAGCCACAGTTAGTTACGCACTATTTGCATTTCCTGTAGCAGGTTATCGGCCTGGTCAACATACTGCATCATCCATAACACGTAGCGGATATCCACGTGTATAGCCCGGGTAATGTCGGGATTAAAATACCAGTCTTTGGTTATCGATTCGTAAGTAGAATCAAAGTTCAGCCCGACCAGCTCACCTTTGCCGTTCATTACCGCTGAGCCCGAGTTACCGCCGGTGGTATCAGCACTGGACAAAAAATTCACCGGCACTGAGTTAAACGCTTTGCGCTTTGGCTGCGGGCAACTGAATACGCTGCAATGCCAGGGCAAATCAGATTGCGCGGCTAAATCTTTGTAGTAATAGCCGGCCGTATTACCGGCCTGATAAGCCTCAACCAGATTTTGCGGTGCATTAAACGGTGCTGTGTTTTGGCGTTTGGCAATTAACCCCGTAACTGAAGTAAAAGGTGTTTTATACACACCGTCAGCTGCCGGATAACCATCAACTGAACCGTAGGTAATACGCAGTGTGCTGTTGGCATCGGGGTATACCGGTTTACCCAGTGCTTTGTTGTAGGCAATAATGGCTTGCATATAGGCCGGACGCACTGTCGATAGCTGGCCTTTTAACTCTTTTTCCTGCGCTTGTAAGGCACGGTTTTTCGCTGATATCGCCACTGCGATACGGATAAAAGGGTCATCGCTGGCGGTAAAGTCTGCGACTGTTTTATCCAGCCAGGCTAAACGCCCTGAACTGCTGACTAAGCTGCTTTGGTTATACAGCGCCTGCAAGCGGTTACTGATTTCAGCCTGGCTCATGCCGGCGCTTAACCCCAGAGCAGTATCAAGCTCGGCAACGCGTACCTGGTCATCCTGAGCCAGATAATCGGCCAGTTGCTCTGACCAAATAGCTAAGTCCATTTTGGGGTGAAAGCTACGCTCCAGCCGGTTTAAACGGCTTTCGATCATTTTAATATCGCGTTGCTGAAACCCCATATCGCGCTCGGCGTCTGGCTTTTGCCGCTCCTGCGCTAAATGGTACAGCTGTATTGCGGTTTGCAACATCGCACTGCGCTTGGCCGCTTCAAAGTAATACGTTTGCCGGCTAAAGGCTTGCTCTGCCGCTATCACCTGCTTTAAGCGGCTTATGTCTTGCAAATAACCACTGCGGGATGTATCGGCGTTAATCCAGTTTTGCAGGGCTTGTTCCTGTTGCGCTTTAATGGCATGAATGTCAGTGACTTTGAAGCCATCCAGCAACCCCTGTAATTTTTTCATCCGGTTGTTATGGCTTTTTACCGTCGAGGCATATTTCACTTTAAGATCTGCATCTTGCGCGCTCAGACGATCTATGGTGTTGATAATTTGCTGATAGCTGTGCACCTGCGCCGGATACTGCCAATTGGCGGCGAAGGCTATTTCATCGGCTAAACGATAGCGGCTGGTACTGCCGGGATAACCGGCCAGTAAAATACCATCGCCCTCACGTACACCATCGGCATTTACTTTCAGGAAGTTTTTGCTTTGATAAGGCACATTGTCAGCTGAAAACGGCGCAGGTTTGCCATCTTTACCGACATAGGCGCGCAAAAAGGTGTAATCACCGGTATGGCGCGGATACTCAAAGTTATCGATATCACCACCGTAGTTACCGACAGCCTCAGAGGGCGCATAAACTAAACGCACATCCTGCAACATCAGCTGTTTAATCAGAAAATATTCTAAGCCGTGGTGAAAGCTCACCACAGAACAGCGATAGTTGGCATCGGTTTCGCAGTGTTTTATTAACGCTTTACGTTTAGTTTCTATGGCTTCAAACCGGGCTTTACCGGATAAATCTGCCGCTATATCACCGGCGACCTGTGCCGTTACGTCGGTTACGGCTTCAGTGATATACAAGCGCTCCTGCGCTCCGGCCGGCAACTCTTCAGCCAGGCTTTTGGCTAAAAAACCTTTTTCAATTAAATTATTGTCTTTGCTGGAATTATTTTGAATAGCGTTGTAAGCACAATGATGATTAGTCACCACCAGGCCTTGCGGCGATACAAAAGACGCCGAGCAATAGCCCATACTGACGATGGCATTCATTGGATACTGGCTTAAATCAGCCAGTTGTTTGCCTGCTATGCTGATGCCTTTAGCGCTCAGTTCATCTTGCAGCTCGGCCAATTGATGTGGCTGCCACTGACCTTCATCAGCAAGGCTGGTAAAACTGCAGGCTAACGCCAGACTGGTGAACAAGTAAATCGGTTTCATAATATTTCCCGGAGGTAAGTCGTGTTGTTTTTATCGCTGCCTGCGATTATCCATACCTGATGCCGCACTGCAACCGGCATCAGCTAAGTGTGGAATTTAGAGCGGCCGCTGGTTGCGGCCTGGTTTTAACTTTTGCCTGCAGGCGCAACGCCACTAGGAGTTCACGGCTTTTCTTTGCCGCAGCAGTAATACTACTGCCAGCGTTATCAACAACAACTGTGCAGCTATGCCCTGCAGGCTAGGATAAAAACCTAACCAGCTAACCGCCGGCAACGACAGCAGGCTTTGCGCCAATACACCGGCTTCTTGCAGTGCCGCTATGCCTTTTCCGGTCATAATCACCGCCAACACAAACATCAGTAGTGCGGTACTGGCAAAAAAGCGTTTTAACGGCAGTTTAAGAGCAAATTTAAACAATGCAACGCCAAGTATCAGCAAGGCCAGCAGCGCCGCGGCAATGCCAGCGACAAAGGCAAGCTGATGCGTATGGCCGCCCTGCAGCCACAACGACTGATAAAACAGAATGGTTTCAAAAACTTCGCGATAAACGGCCAAAAACACGACCACCGCCAGGCCGACATAGGCCCCCGAGGTCATCGCGGTGTTTATTTGCCGGCTGATGTACTGCTGCCATTGTGCGGCCGAGGTTTTGCTGTGCATCCAAAAACCCATATAAAACAGCATAACGGCGGCAACAAGTGCAGTGTAACCTTCAGTCAGCTCACGCGACGCGCCGGAAATGGTGATCACCAGGCTGGCCAGCAGCCAGGTGAGTGCGCCAAGCAGTAATGCGGCTATCCAGCCATAATGCACCGAACGTTTTAGCTTTGGTTGCGCCGTTTTTACCGCCACACTGTATATGGCCGCAACCACTAACAAGGCTTCCAGCCCCTCTCGCAGTAGTATCAGCAATGCCAGTAAAAACACATTAACGCCGGCCAACTGCGTATTATCCAATGCAGATTGCGCCTGTTGCAGTAACTGCTGTATTGCGGCTATTTCTGCTTGCAATTCAACAGCATTGTGTTGCTGTTGCAATAACTGCCGCAGCTGTAACATGCGCTGTTCAATCTGGTCTTTTAACGCGCTGTCGACTGCAGCCAGATTATTTTCTATTAGTTCAAAGCCATCAAGGTAAGCTGACACAGCATGGTTATACGCCTGGTTGTATTGCTGTTGTTGCACCTGCTGTTGTACTAATGTCAGCTGTTGCCCGGCGATTTGCAGCGCTGACAACTGCTTAGCATGGAAAAACTGTGCCGGATGGCGGCGAAACAGCGCCATCTGTGCAGCCCCCTGTTCACCCGCGGTAAGCTGCATATCCTGTGGTGTGGCAGTAAGTAAGCCGCTGATGGCCGACTGGCTGATCAGCGCGTCAGGCAGGCTGCTGACATCGATCTGCTCTGCCGCTATACCAGCAACGTAAAAGGCCAGGTCCCAGCGGCTTTGCAAGTCTAAATCAGCAAAAGACGCCATGGCAGTATCTTCAACTCCCAGGCTGATAGTATTAAACAAACCAAACAAACTCCGTGCCTGATAACGTTCTGCATCATGAAAATTAGTCGGTGCCGGGTCTAACGCTGTGGCTGCCGGGCCATCGCCGGCGCCGCTGCTACCGTGACAAGCCGCGCAGTGTTGCTGATACAACGCACTACCCCGATTGCGATCTGGCACCTGTGGCGGCACAGCGACTGTGGGCATGCTTGCAATAACCGCTTTACGCATCGCAGCTGTCAATTGCTGAATTTCTGCCTCACTGGCATGATTGTCTATCAGATTTTTTAGCTGTGCAGCCTGACGGTGCAACGCCGAATCAGCGGTCGGCAACTGCGCCGGGATCAGGCTGGCAAACTCCTGCATTTCCGCAAACTCAGCAGCATTAACCACCTGGCCCTGCTGCACCGCTTCTTTATAGTCAGCACCGATGTATTCAATTAACTGGATTAACTTATCCGACGCCAACACGGGCAAACTCAGCAACATAAAACAACACAACAGCCACTTTTTCATCTTCACACCAAACTTAAAAAGCAATGATTCGTATTATACTCACATTATCGATGGAAATACTGCCAGCCAAGCGTAACCAACCTGATAAATGACCCGTTTAGCGCGACCTAATTTAGTCACGCTGATATTTGCCCGAAACAGCCTTTTATAGGTATGCTGTAGCAATGCCGTAGCGGCTGGAGAAACTCTATGATTTTACTTAGCTATTTTGAACCAGAAACCAGCAACTGGCGCGATTGTCCCCTGGCTCAGTTACCAACAACAATACCTGCCGATGCGCGGCTATGGATTAACTTAAATGACGCCAGTCAGGACGAGCAACAACAGATCCTGCAGCGTTTTGCTATCACCGCCACACTGGCAGAAGATTTCAGCCGCCAGCGCCATCCGCCAAAACTGGAAAGCCAGTCAGATTTTACCCTGCTGATAATGCGTGGTTATGCCGATGCCGATTTCAGTGAATACACTGGCAGTGCTCAGGTAAATTTACTTTATTCAAACCAGGTACTTATAAGTAAAATAAGCTGCAATAACCCAACACTGCTGCAACAGCTGAAACCACAGATCCAGACAGCAAAAAGCAGCCATATTGCCGATTGGGTAAAGCAGTTCATTCTGACCGTTTCGGCCAGCTATCTGGAAAAACTTATCAATTTCGAAGATGAACAGAGTGAACTTGAAGATGTTATGCTACACAGCGGCAACGATGAAAAGATGACGCTGATCATGCGCTATCGCTCTGTATTGAGAAAAATTAACCGTAATCTGGCCTATCAGAAAGATATTTTCTCCGATGCGTTGTACGAAGAGCATAGCCCGCTGTTGCGGCAATTTAGTACCACCGAAATACGTGACTTTTACGAGAAATTCGAACGGCTGCACAGTATGACCGATATGTACTACGATCAGCTCAGTGATCTGGTCGAAGGCTATTTATCGACAACATCGCATCAGATCAACGAACGGATGAAAGTACTGACCATTGTCAGCACTATTTTCATACCTTTGACTTTTATTGCCGGTATTTACGGTATGAACTTTGTTTATATGCCCGAACTGCAAATGCCCACTGCGTATTTTACTGTGCTGATTGCTATGGCACTGGGCGGTGTAAGTGGGCTGATTTGGTTTAAAATTCGCGGCTGGTGGTAATGCCACCTCAGGCTAGGGAGTAGTAGATGGCTGAAAATCAACCGCTTGATATTGAAGAAATTGTTCGTGACAGCTTTGATGAAAATGAAGCTGAACAGCTTACCGGTAAACTCAGTCAGCTAGAGCCGGAAGAAATTGCTATTGCCTTAGAGGCTATGCCGGTAGAGCAGCGGGTTAGTACCTGGCTGGGGCTGCATCCTGATGATCAAATAGCCGCCCTAACCTATATGCGGGTTGACGCCCGTGACAACGTATTTAAGCAACTGGATGAGGCTCAACTACGCAGTCTGGTAGAGGGCATGGAAGTTGATGACCTGATTGAGTTGCTCGACGAGTTACCACAGCGCATCTACGACTATGCCTGCTCACGGCTGGATGAAAGCCAGCGCCGCTGGCTAGATACCGCTCTGGCGTACAGTGACGATCAATGCGGTCGCTATGCCGACCACGACATGTTGATCATCAATAAAAACGCTAAAGTACGTGATGCCATTCGTTTATTCCGACAGTTAGCCGAAGACGCCGAATATCACGACGCCCTGTTTGTGGTAGACCGCACCGGTCGCTATGTTGGTTTAGTACACGCGACCCAGTTGTTAGGCCTGGGCTCACATTTACCGGTAGAAACGGTTATTGATAAAGATGCGCCGCAGGTAGAGGGTGAAATGGATTTAGATCAGGGCTCAGATATCGTATCACGCTCTGGTTACACCGCCTTGGCAGTGGTAGACGACGAAGGCAAACTGCTTGGCCGCTTATCTATTGGCGAAGCGCTGGAAAACGTGCGCCGCAGCCTGGAAAGCCAATTTATGCATACGGCGGGTCTGGGTGAGGAAGAAGATTTATTTGCGCCCATTTTTGACAGCGCCAAACGCCGGGCATTATGGCTCGGCATTAACTTACTCACAGCGTTTCTGGCCGCCTGGACGATAGGTTTATTTGAAGCCACCTTGCAGCAGGTTGTCGCCCTGGCGGTATTAATGCCAATTGTGGCCAGCATGGGCGGTATTGCCGGCAGCCAGACGCTGACACTTATTATCCGCGGCCTGGCATTAGAACAAATTACCCCACAGACATATTTAACACTGCTACGCAAAGAATTAGGCGTTGGCGCCATTAACGGCTTGCTCTGGGCACTGGTAATCGCAGTTATTACCTATTTTTGGTTTGGCGATTGGATTATCGGTGGCATTATCGGTGCCGCCATCGTGATCAATATCGTAGTGGCGGCCATTTCTGGCGTGCTGATACCTATCTGGCTGGAAAAACTCAACATAGATCCGGCATTGTCCGGCTCGGTTATTTTAACTACAGTAACCGATGTGATCGGCTTTTTTGCCTTTTTAGGCCTGGGCTCACTATTCTTACTCGGTTAAAAAGGCAAGCATTTTATTTAACGTCTGCTAAGGTATTTCTGCTGTCAGGCTAGTCGCGGCCTTCTACAATAGCGGCATTAATTTTCGCTTATCGGAGAGCGCATGAAAATTGCGATTTTATCGCGCAACGCCCAGTTATACTCCACTAAACGGTTGGTGGAAGCGGCAACAGAACGCGGCCACCAGGTACAGGTGATAGATCCGCTGGCCTGCTATATGAATATTAACCGCAGCAATTCGTCTATTCACCACAAAGGTGAAGTGCTGGCCGGCTTTGATGCGGTGATCCCACGTATTGGCGCTTCCATTACCTTTTATGGCACAGCAGTTCTGCGGCAATTTGAAATGATGGGGGTGTACAGCCTGAACGAGTCGGTAGCCATTAGCCGGGCACGCGATAAGCTGCGCAGCATGCAACTGCTGGCCCGCCAGGGCATTGGCCTGCCAGTCACCGGCTTTGCAGATAAGCCCGGCGATATTCCTGATCTTATCGATATGGTTGGCGGCGCACCGCTGGTAATAAAACTGTTGGAAGGCACCCAGGGCATAGGCGTTGTGTTAGCTGAAACCCGCACCGCCGCCGAGAGTGTGATTGAAGCCTTTATGGGATTAAACGCCAACATTCTGGTGCAGGAATATATTAAAGAAGCCAGTGGCGCTGACATTCGCTGCTTTGTTATTGGCAATAAAGTGGTCGCTGCCATGAAGCGGCAGGCTAAAGCCGGTGAGTTTCGCTCTAACCTGCACCGCGGCGGTACAGCCTCGACCGTGCGGCTGAGCAAAGAAGAACGCAGCACTGCGATGCGTGCTGCCAAAACCATGGGCTTAGATGTGGCTGGGGTAGATTTACTGCGCTCTAATCATGGCCCTGTGGTGATGGAAGTAAACAGCTCGCCAGGGCTGGAAGGTATCGAAACGGCAACCGATAAAGACATAGCCGACCTGACGATAGTTTACCTTGAGCAGCAAGTCGCCCGGCATAAAAGCCGGCGCAAACTGAACACAAAAGGAACCGGCTAATGCAAACAGGCAGAGCAGCCTTCAGTCTTGGTAACAGCAGTATCCCTCCCGGCAGCCGTGCCGTGGTAGACATACCTTTTGGCAAGTTATACACCCACACCGAACTGAATATTGGCGCTCATGTGATACATGGCCGCAAAGAGGGCCCGGTGTTGTTGGTGGCGGCAGCCTTACACGGTGACGAAATTAATGGTGTCGAAATTTGCCGCCGGCTGCTGAAATTACCACGGCTAAGCCAGCTAAAAGGCACCTTAATCGTAGTGCCTATTGTTAATACTTTTGGCTTTGTGCAGCAGTCACGCTACTTACCCGATCGGCGGGATTTAAACCGCAGCTTTCCGGGCAGTGAAAAAGGCTCGCTTGGCAGCAGGATGGCATTTCAGTTTACTGACAAAATTTTAAAAAAATGCACCCACGCCATAGATTTACACACCGGTGCCATTCACCGCTCTAACCTGCCGCAGGTACGCGCCAGTGCCAAAGATAAGACGGCGCTGCAAATGGCTGAAGTGTTTAATGCGCCAATCATTATTAAAGCCGCCTCTCGTGAAGGCACCATGCGTGGCACCGCCAATAGCCTTGGCATTCCTATACTGCTGTACGAAGCCGGCGAAGCGCTGCGCTTTGATGAGCAGGCCATTAATATCGGCGTGCGTGGCATACTTAATGTGATGACAGATTTAGGTATGTTAAGAGCCGGCCGGCGTAAACCTGCGACCCGCTCGTTATTTTCGAAGAAAAGCAGCTGGGTGCGGGCCGAGCACGATGGCATAGCACGCTACTATGTTGGGTTGGGACAGACAGTTAAAACCGGCGACACCATGGCACATATCTACTCGCCCTATTCCGACTTTGAAGTCACCGTAACCGCCACCTTTGATGGCATAGTCATAGGCCGCAACAACTTACCACTGGTAAACGAAGGTGAAGCACTGTTTCATGTTGCCGAAGTCAGTTCATTGGCCGAGGCCGAAAAAACGCTGGACGCCATTAACGACGAAGTAGATAACGCGATGCCGCCGGTGTTGGGCGAGGAATATGGTGTAGTTTAATCTTTTAGCGCCAGTACATCATACGACTTTAATGCCGGTATGCGCTGTTGCAACGCCTGCTCTACCTGATCCAGCTCCTGCATGCGCTGGCAAAATAAGGCGGATTTGGTTTCCATTTCTACTACTTTGGCATCCAGACCAAGATTAATTTTATCCACCAGCTGGCCTACCGACTGCCATTCCTGGCTATCGGCGCGTTCAAAGTTATTATCAGAGTGACGTAACGCATCGCGCAAAGCTCCCCAGACAGCGCCTACCGTATGCCGGGCCAGATTGTCTAATTGCGGTTTCAGTTCATCGTTAAGAAAGTAATCCAGCTCTTGCAGGCTTTGCGGCGCCAGATAAAAATGCTCATTAGTGCGGACAAAGCGCGACATCCACTGAAAAGTTGTTTCACGCACCAGTTCACGCCATTCCGCCTGCTGAGCTTTACTGCCAATGCCGGTAAACATGGCTTCAACACTGGATAAGCCCAGCTCTACACCGTCTACTGCAATACTAACTATTTCAGGTACAAATTTGCGTAAATCCTGGCTGTACTGCTGCAGTAATGCTGTATCGGCTTCAGCCAGCGTTATCCATTCGCCACGAATAAATAACTGCTGGTCGGCATTAATCTGTACATGAGTACGGTTGTTTTGCAGGATACGGATATGATCAGGAGCAATGAGAATACCGTGCACAAAAGCCATATTACATTCAGCTGCCTGCAGACCCGACGGCAACATGATGGCCAGAATTAACACAGATAAAAATTTCACTCGGTTACACCTTACTGCCTTAATTCGCTTAAGGGTACGCCAATAGCAGCCGGCGCGCAGCTAACTGCACCGCACAGCAGCGGCTGATTATCGCTAATACCGTTAAAAAAACGCTTCTATTGCCGGACTACCGTCAACCAGCAGAATCTTTGATGGACCGTATTCGCGCCGGCTGCGGATTTGATCGGTGCCAAAATGCACTTCGACTGCTGAATACAATTGCTGACGTGCAACTATGACTGTTTCTGCCAGTTTTTGCTGCCGTTGTGCTTCAAGCTGTTTAACATCATTAATCAGGGCCAGTGCCACATTTTTATGTTCTTCAAACTCGGCCGCCAGTTCCTGACGTCTGGCGTCTATCTGGGCATTGCCTTCTATTTTTTTCAGTTTATCCAGTTGTTCGCGGATATCCTGCATGTCTTTTTTCGCCGCAGTAATGCTGCTGCGTAACACGTCCTGCTTTTCTGCTATCGGATCTATCATCCGGTTCAGTTCGATCAGTACATTACTGCTGGATGGCGCGCCCAAATTGCCGGTATGAATGCCGTAATCCAGATAAAAATAGCCACCAATCACCTTGCCATTCGGGTTATCTTCGGGGCCGGCATAAACTTTTGCTGCAGCCACAGCACAGTGCATAATTTGCTTATTAATATACAAATTACCGTCAGCAACAAACCGGGCATATTGTGCCAGATTACACTGAATATCACCTTTAGCTTGCAGCGTCGTGCTGTAACTGCTGTCTTTCTCGGCTGAAGCCAGCTGATGACCGATAATAGAGCCACCTACTGTAATGTCACCACCGGCGTCAATTAAGGTGCCTTCGACAAAGCCTTTTACAAACACATTGCCACCGGCAACAACCTTCATGCCTTCAGTTACGTCGCCGTTGACGACGACTGAACCTTTAAAAATAATATGGCCAGTTGCCAAATCGACATTCTTGACGGTAAAGACTTCATCGACGGTAGCGCCATGTTCAATCATGCGCGGTAAACCATCACGGGCAGCCAGCAGAAGATCTGGATCTTGCGCGGCTAATTCAACGCCCTCGCCCAGGCTCCATTCAATCACCTGTCCCGGCACAGCCGGCAACAGAGTGCCGGTGACGGTCATACCATCTATACCTGGCGTCGGCGGATGGCGCCGTACCAGTGCCTCACCGGTTTTAACTGAAGGAATAACGCCAAAATCGCGCAAATCGGCTTTATCATCTGACTGCACAACCGGCCGGTTACGCCGGCTTTGCATTTCAGCCATCATGGCCTCAAAACGTGAGTTTTCGCCATTTTTGACCGGCCGACCTTTTGCTATGATCAGCTTTACCCGGCTACCAGGCTCTGCTTTGCTGGCGTGACTCACCAGTTTAATAATGTGATCTTTACTGAAACCAAATACTACGCCGGCTTCCTGCGCACCTTTTACCAAAGAATTAGCCGACACCGGTGCACCGCCCCAGGCAGCAGTAATAACTGCCGCGGCAGAGCTATGATCTTCGGCAATTTCAAAGGCTAATTCAGCATCCTTTTTTTCGGCAATACGATAGGTAAGCGGCGTGCCTAGCGGTTTGAGTTGCTCTTTGATTTTTTGCTGAATTTGCTGGTATTCAACCAACAAATTGGTCAGTTGCTCCTGAATTACCAAACAGCGGGAATACCCCGCCTGTTGGATTGCGGTACTCAGGTCATTGGCGTTTAGCGCGTCCAGGGTTACAGGCACGGTTATTTTTATACTGTTATTTTGCTCGGTAAATTGCATATGGCTTCACACTTTAAGGTTACTGCACTAAAGCACATCTACTGAAACAAATAACCGGCCTAAAGGCAAGCACTGCATCGGCTGGAAAGGCAATTTTATACCCGTTCTTCAGATATAATTTTCCTGATGGATGCGGATAAACAAATCCGAATCTTTTTTACTGTAATCAACTTTATATTCTTTATTGTTTATCGCCTGGATAAACAACAGAGTTTTCGCTTCGCCAAAAACGTCAGAGCTGGAAATATCCACCAACTCTAGATAACGCTCTTTTGCTTCTGCCCGGTTAGCGGGTACCGATTCATTAAAAGGCTTTACACCATGCCGGGTTACTACAATAACCGGATCGTCGTCGTCGTTAACGACCACCAAATCCAGCTTTTTATTTTTGTGGATCAAAGTATTACGACCACTTACCAAAAACGCTTTTTCGTAATTGTTCATTCACTGCCCTGCATTACATAAACGGATTGTAATATTATGATACAGACACTCTGTAGTGTCTAGGTTACTGTATTACGTATTAATTGTAGCCTGTACTGGTTAATTTGCCGACATAACTGTTGTGTCTCAGCATCGCCCAGACTTACCGGTACAAAGACCTCAAACCCGGTTGCCTCAGCTAAGCGCTGCATGCGCCAGGCAAATGCAGCGGCAATACCGTGATAGCGCTGTGTTGCCGTGTCAAAATAATCTTTTTCGCTTAGCAGCTCAGTTGCGCACTGGCCTGTCGCACAGCCCAGGCGCACGGCTTCGATGTACAGCGGCCGTTGCTCTGTCATCAGCTTTACCGCCAGGCGCCGCGGTATATGTTGTAACAGTACATCGTAGTCAGTCAGTTTAAAAGCGATAAACGCCATATTGATCTGATTGAGCTGCGGCACGCCACTGTACAAAAAGCTTTGCCAGGGCAACAGCCAACTGCCCAGCCGGTGATAAAACCGCACGCCCTCATCGTCAAGCTGCAAAAAATATTTCGGCTCGGCCAGTTTGGCCCAGCCGGCAAAAACGCCCAGCACGCAGGCCACAATCAATAACAAATACCACCAGCTTAGTTGCTCCAACCCAATGCCGATAATACTAAGCAACAACATGGCCCCTGCACTGAAGAGCAATAATTTTGCGCCGCCTTTGCTGGCACTGGACTGAATTTGCACCGGTTGCATTTACATCTCCTTATCAATTCTGCGATGGAGCATATTGCGCCGTCGAATAAATTTAAAGCTGTTTATGGCGATATTCTGGCCATTTCGTATTGCGGTATCGCTCATTCAAGCGACCAATGCCGTAGTCACTGCGATAACAGGAAATCTAAAACCCGGTTTATTCCATACAATAAGGCAGTATATTAAAATTAGCTGTTACACGGGGTTATAGTGGCAAAATTACATTCTAAATTAATCTGGACAATACTGTTTATCTTGCTGCTGTTTATCGGCTATCTGTACTTGGTACCGGGGCAAAAGCAGGACAGCCAACGCAATGCGCCGATTGTTGCCGTTACCACCGCTAAGGTCGAAACCAAACCGATGATCAGCAGCGTCAGCTCACTTGGTACCGGTATTGCCAACCACTCTATCAGCCTGATTGCCCCCACCAGCGACTTTATTACTGAACTTAATGTACGCGAAGGTAAAGCGGTACAACGCGGTGATGTCATTGCACGCTTACATGATGTGCAGGAGCGTGCCCGGGTCACCGAACTCGAAGGCGTACTGGACGAGCAAAAGCGCCAGCTTAACCGGTTAAAAAATCTTGCCACCACCCAGGCTACTGCCCAGTCATTGCTCGATGAGCAACAAACTAAAGTGAATACTACCCTGGCTCAACTTGACATTGCCCGGGCACAATTAGCCGAGTTGACTATCAGCGCGCCCTTCAGTGGCTACCTTGGACTACGTCAGGTCAGCGTAGGGGCTTACGTTAATAGCGGCACCACTATTACAACTCTGGATGATTTAAATGTGCTGCGTGTTGCCTTTAGCGTGGCAGAACATTATCTGGCCGAGATAAACGTTGGCATGCCGCTGTTTGTTACCAATGCCGCCTATGGCGACATTCGTTTTAACGGCACTGTCAGCGCTATTGATACCCGGATTGATCCGCTTACCCGCACTGTAACGGTGCATGGCACTATAACCAATGCCGATCTGCGCCTGCGTCCCGGTATGTTGTTAAATGTACAATTAGAATTGGACAACCACATGGCGATGCAAATTTCCGAGCGCGCTCTGGTACCGCAGCAACAAAAGCAATTTGTGTATAAAGTTGCCGCAGATAACACCGTCAGCCAGGTAGAAGTGGTTATTGGCCAGCGCACGCCGGGCTGGGTTGAAATTATCAGCGGCCTGCAGCAAGGCGATGAGGTAGTGGTAGAAGGCACGCAAAAACTGCGCTCTGGCGTGGCGATTAACCGGGTTGGAGGCTGATTATGTGGCTTTCAGATACCTCGGTTAAACGACCGGTTTTTGCCACTGTCGTCAATTTGTTGTTATTGGTGTTCGGCATTGTCTGTTTTACCATGTTGCCACTGCGCGAATACCCGGATATCGACTCGCCTATCGTCAGCATCAGCACTAATTACCCGGGTGCCTCAGCAGAAATTGTTGAATCAAAAATTACCCAGCTGTTAGAAGACCGCATCAGTGGTGTCGAAGGTATAAAAAATATCACCTCTACCAGTCGCAATGGCCGTTCTAATATTTCTATCGAGTTTAATGTTGAACGCGATATTGACTCGGCCGCCAACGATGTGCGCGACCGGGTGTCACGGGCGTTAAATAACCTGCCGGATCAAGCCGATCCGCCGGAAGTATCTAAAGCCAGCGACGATGAAGATACCATCGCCTGGTTTGTACTCAACAGCGAGTCGATGACCACTTTGGAACTTACCGATTACGCTAAACGTTATATAGTGGAACGTTTTTCTGTGGTAGACGGTGTGGCGCGGCTGCAACTGGGTGGCTCGCGCGATTATGCCATGCGAATTTGGCTTAATCGCGATGCCATGGCGGCGCGCGGCGTAACAGTGCAAGACATTGAAAGCGTGCTGCGGGCAGAAAACGTAGAGCTGCCGGCCGGTAATATTAAATCGGATGACCGTGACTTTACGGTACGGGTTGAACGCAGCTATAAAACCCAGCAGGATTTTCGTCGGCTGGTCATTAAGCGCGGCGCCAATAATTATCTGGTACGGCTCGGTGAAGTAGCCGACGTGCTGCTAACCTCAGAAAATGAGGAAAGTGAGTTTCGTGGCGATGGCAAAAACCTGCTCGGTATCGGCATTATTAAACAGTCTAAGGCCAATACTCTTGAAGTTGTCAGAGCGGCCCGGGCTGAGATGGAGCGTATCAAACCGACGCTACCGGAAGGCACGACCATTGAGCCGGGTTATGATTCTTCGTTATTTATCGCCGAATCAATAAAAGAGGTATACAACACCCTGGCTATTGCCATGACCCTGGTTGTGGTGGTGATCTTTCTGTTTCTGGGTAATATCCGCGCTACCTTTATCCCGGCGGTTACCGTGCCGGTAGCCCTGGTTGCTGCCGTTACCGTGTTATTTGCACTGGATTTTTCCGTCAACCTCCTGACGCTATTGGCGATGGTATTGGCCATTGGCCTGGTGGTAGATGACTCTATCGTGGTACTGGAGAACATTTACCGCCGTATTGAACTTGGCGAGCATCCACTGCTGGCGTCTTATCGCGGTGCCCGTGAAGTGGGCTTTGCTGTTGTGGCCACTACGCTGGTACTGATTTCGGTGTTCGTACCGCTGGTGTTTATGCAGGGCCAGTTGGGTAAACTCTTCACCGAATTTGCCCTGGCCATAGCCGCTGCAGTTGCTTTTTCCAGTGTTACGGCCCTGACATTATCACCTATGCTGTGCAGCAAGTTACTGACGCATCAAAAACGCGAAAGTAAACTGGGGCTATGGCTGCATGGTGCCTTTCATAAACTGGAAGCAGCCTATCAGCGCCAGCTGAACGTGGTGTGTGACACAAGCTGGCCAGTGATGATAGTGGTCGCGTTATGCTTTGTTGCCAGCTATATGCTGGTGCGCTTACTTCCCAGTGAACTGGCACCGCAGGAAGACCGCGGCACCTTTTTTGTCATGATGAGCCCGGCCGAGGGCGCCAGCTATAACAGCAACAGCCGCAATATGCGCCTGATAGAAGACGTGTTGATGCCGTATTACCACGATGGCGAGTTTAACCGTTTGCTGGTACGGGTGCCTGGTTGGGGCAACAGTGGCGGCGTAGCCATAGTGGGTACCGAAAACTGGCACAACGGTAATCGGCGCACGCAGGAATTGATGGCTGAAGTCAGCCCGAAATTAAATGCCATTCCGGACGTACGCGCCTTTACATTTATGCGCAGTGGTTTGGGCGGCGGCGGCGGTGGCGGCCGGCCAATCCAGTTTGTATTGCAGGGCAATACCTATGAAGATTTGGCGCGCTGGCGCGATATCGTTATTGCCAAGGCAGCAGAAAACCCTAACATCCTGATGCTGGATCATGACTACAAAGAAACCGTGCCGCAGGTTCTGGTAGAAATTAACACCGAAAGAGCCGGTGACCTGGGCATATCAGTAGGTGCCATTGGCCGCTCGTTGGAGGCCATGCTGGGCGGACGGCGGGTTACCACCTTCCTGGATCGGGGTAAAGAATATGACGTGATCATCGAAGGCCTGGATGAAGACTTTAGCGCACCTGGCAGTATCACTAACGTCTACTTACGTTCTGACACCTCGGGTGAGCTGATCCCGCTGGACAACCTGGTAACCTTGCGTGAAGAAGCCACGTCTTCCAGTTTAAACCGCTATAACAGAATGCGCAGCATTACCCTTACAGCCAGTATGGCGCCGGGATATAGCCTGGGCGAAGCACTGGAATATCTGGAAAATATCGTACAAACCGAAATTCAGGATACCGTCGGTATAGATTACAAAGGCGAGTCCTTACTGTTTCAGGAAAGCGGCAGTTCTACCTTAATGGTGTTTGTGCTGGCGCTGCTTATTACTTATCTGGTACTGGCGGCGCAGTTTGAAAGCTTTATTCATCCACTGGTGATCCTGATCACCGTGCCACTTGGCTTGGTTGGCGCTTTATCCGGCTTATACTTTACCGGTATGACGCTGAACATTTACAGCCAGATTGGCCTGGTCATGCTAATAGGCCTGGTAGCGAAAAACGGCATTCTGATTGTCGAATTTGCTAACCAGCTGCGTGATGCCGGTGTCGAATTTAGCAGCGCGATAAAACAAGCGGCCAGCCAACGCCTGCGCCCTATAGTGATGACAGCCTTTACTACCGCCATGAGCAGTATTCCGCTGATTATTGCCAGTGGCCCGGGCTCAGAAAGCCGGATGGTAATAGGTATGGTGATCTTCTCCGGCGTGGCGCTGGCGACGCTGATGACGATATATGTGGTGCCTGTCACTTATATGGTGTTTGCCCGCAATACCGGCTCGCCGAAACGGCTGGAGCAAAAACTGCAGCGGCTGGAGCGTGCTGCTCCGGATGAGCACGCAGCAGACGAGGTACACCCCAAATAAGGTATTAAGGGCACGCAAGTGCCCTTTTTATTGCCGGAATAATTGCAAAAAGCTGACTGGGCAGTACCCTTAAACTCAGCGTAAGTTAGACAGAGGACATAGTATGCCGATACAAACTGCAACCTTTGGCGCTGGCTGTTTTTGGTGTCTTGAGGCCGCAATGAACCAGCTAACCGGCGTGGTCCAGGCGTTAAGTGGCTATATGGGCGGCACCGCAAACGATGCCAATTATCGCCGGGTTTGTGATGGTGATACCGGCCATGCTGAAGTGGTACAAGTTGAGTTTGATGACAGTATTGTCAGCTATCAGCAGCTTTGTCTGGTGTTTTTCAGCCTGCACGACCCGACACAACTTAACCGGCAGGGAAATGATGTCGGCAGCCAGTACCGTTCAGTCATTTTCTATCAGGATGCAGAACAACAAAAGCTTGCCAGAACTTTAATCGATCAGCTTGCTGAGAAGCAGATTTACGCTTCGGCTATAGTGACTCAGCTGTGTGCTGCCGAGACGTTTTATCCGGCAGAAAGCTATCATAAGGGCTACTTTGTTGCCAATCCCCAGCAAGCTTACTGTCAGTATGTCGTGGCACCTAAACTGGCTAAATTTCGCCAGCAGTTCACCGAAAAATTAAAGCGCTAGCAAGGGTCGGGACAACCGTGTCAACATTAAGCTGACACGGTACACCCCGTCTAACCTTTGGCCATACTTAGTGCAGCAGATAACTGACACCGACATTTGCCGTCACACCGTAGCTGTTGTATCCCGCCACAGTCTGATAATGTTTGTCGGTCAGGTTATCAATTTTCGCCCGAATCACTAACTGATCAGATAAATCAAATTGCGCGCCAAATCCCCACTGGGTAAAACCGGGTAATTTCGGTAATGGGTCAAAGGGGCCTTGCTGCGTTTTACTTTGGTAATCTGCAGTAATAAACATTGACCAGTCAGTAAACTGGTAAGCGCCGCGCCAATGTGCTGCGTGCTCGGGCCGGCGTGCAAGACGCTTGTTGGCATCATCACGGGCATCCAGCCAAGTGTAACTAAAGCTATAGCTGAACGCTTGCAGCGTTACCTCGGCGCTGGTCTCAACACCGCGGATATTCGCTTTGGCAATGTTTTCCATCTTGCCGTTTCCCCACTGCAGCAAGTCGGACACGTTACGGTCAAACCATGTCAGGTTTAGCGTCAGGCTGGCATCACGATAGCGAAGTGCAATTTCATCTTCGATGGCGCGTTCAGGCCGCAAGGCCGGATTTTCTGAGCCGGGATAGTATAAATCATTAAACGATGGCGCTTTAAACGAGGCTGCCCGCCCTGCCCGTAACGACCATAACGAATTCAGCTGATAAGCTGCTGCTAATTGCCAGGTATTAGCGCCACCAAATTGGCTGTCCAGATCGCGTCGTACCACGGCATCAAAACTCACGGCCGCCTGGTCAACACTTATACCACTGAACAAAGCCCGGTTTTTTCGGGCTGATTGCAGGTACGCCGGGGCCGATGCTGCAACACTTTCCTGATACCAGTTAACGCCGCCAATGGCACTAACAGCTTCAGTTAAGGGGCTCGTAAGCTGGTAGCTGAACTCATCGCGGTCGGTCTGGAACGGGCTGCGCGATTGCGGCCCAAAACTGACATCACGATCGCGCTGCCGGCTAAGCTGAGCCTGATGTTGCGTTGCACCTATGTCGTGCTGCCAGCCCAGAATGAAAGTCCGGTTTAACGTATCGGCCGCGTCTTCACTGCCCCATTGGTTATCGTATTGATAATAGCCTGAGCTCACGTCGGCTTGCGCTGACCACTGGCCGACATGGCTTTGATAGGCACCGGCTAACTTGGCAAACCGCTGGCGGTAGCCATCGCGATCAGGGTCGGCATTGGTTTGCGCATTAATGCCATCAGCTTGCTGTGTACCTACGGTAGCGTGCAGATTAACGTTGTCACCACGATAGGAAGCGCTGACATCGGCGCCAATCTGGCCATTGCTGCCGGCGTTAGCGTTAATTTCTGCCACTTCAGCGCGACGGGTGCTGATTGCAATAACACCGGCCATAGCATCAGCGCCATAAAACGCCGCCCGCGGACCACGGATTATCTCTATGCGTTCTATCAGCTCAAGCGGCAACATAGCCAGGGATTTAGCGCCCGCAGTGGCAGAACCGCTTCGCACGCCATCAATCAGGATCAAGGTGTGTTTTGCTTCACCACCGCGAATAAAAACACTACTTAACTGGCCACGGCCACCACTACGGGCCACATTAATACCTGGCAATTGTGCCAATAATGCGGGTAAATCTGCGGCCTGACGCGCAACAATATCGTCGCGCTCAAGCAGGGTAACGCTGGCTAATACTTCCGCTTCGGCAGTGGCGGTACGGTTGGCGTAAATACTGATATGTTCGATGTCTTCAGCGTTGGCTGAAAAACAGGATGCGACCAGCACGGCCGCCAAAGCAGGTTTAAACATGTAAGCTCCGAAAACGTGCCCGCCGCACATTTAGTCTGGTTGAAGGATTTTTCCGGCCGGTCTCCGGGCTGACAACCTGCTTGCGCCCGTATTCGCCTTCCCATCTTACGACAGTGGCTTTGAATACAGTTCAGTTGTTTACCGTTGCGGGGGCAGCTCTGGTTTTACACCAGATTCCCGTTTACCTGCAGTTTACTGCAGCACCAGAAAAAGCGGCTCCCTGATGGAGCCGCGTGCAGTTTAACGTGGCGAAATTAAAAGTCAACAGCGCTCTGGATGGCCAAATCCAGCCGGTTAATCGCGGAAGTTTTTGAATTGGAAAGGTTGGCCCAGATCGCTGGTACGCACTAACTGCATTACGGCTTGCAGATCGTCACGTTTTTTACCCGTTACCCGCAGCTCTTCGCCCTGAATAGCCACCTGTACCTTAATATTGCTGTCTTTAACCAGTTTAATGATTTTCTTCGCCTGGTCTTTGTCTATGCCTTGCTTAATGCTGACATAGCGTGTGACGAACTTACCATGCCGCTCTTCTTTTTCAATCTTAAAACTACTGACATCAAGCTGCAGCTTGCTGGCTTTAATCGCAAAAATATCAAACAACTGCATTACCTGCTGATCGGCTTCAGCGGTCAGTTCAATCTGCTCTTTGTTTAGCTCAATTTTGGCGTTAACGCCGCGAAAATCAAAGCGGGTTTCAAGCTCCCGTTTAGCGTTATCCACTGCGTTTCGCGCCTGGTTCATATCAATTTCTGACACGATATCGAATGAGGGCATTAAAATCTCCTTAGCATAAGCCATTCTGTCTGCTGGTGATTATAACCAGAAAACTGCTACAATCCGAGCGCCATCTGCTTCGGGGGTTTTTGTGCCGCAATCTTTTTATCGTTGGTTATGTGTATTTTGTTTTACCGCCGCCACCGCGTCTTTTCTGGCGGAGTTAAGCGGTCACCGTATTGCTGGCGGTATAGCGCATATCGACAAACTGGCCCATTTTGCCATTTTTGCCGTGCTTAGCGCCTTATTGTGGAAAGGCTTTAAATTGCGCCCCCTGCCTGCAGTTATTTTACTGGGCTCTTATGGAGGCGCTATTGAATTGGCGCAGCATTTCTTCACCCGCCGCAATGGCGATTGGTGGGATCTGCTGGCTGATATCACTGGTATTGCCAGTTTTTACCTGCTCAGAGCATTATGGCACGCCCTGCGCCCCCGCAGTCAGCGTTAAACTGGGTCGTTGTTGGCCAGGGTGCCATTGGCCTGCTGGCAGCCAGTCGTATGCAGTTGTCTGGTATGCCTGTATCACTGCGGCTGCGCCACGATACGGCGTTATCCATTAACTTTATTCAACCGCAGCAAACACAACAACTTCACTTTGCACCTGCAATCGCGCCGTTAAATGCGGTATTACTGCCGGTTAAAAGCTATGCCGTAATCAATGCGGTAACAGAGTTATTACCGCAGCTTAGCTCAAACGCCCAACTGGTGTTAAGCCATAATGGCATGGGCACTATTGCCCAGGTATTGAGCTTAATCGGTGAACAGCAAGGTTTGTGGTTTCTAACCACAACACATGCTGCTCTGCGGCACCAGCATGATGTCATCCGTACAGGTATCGGCCAGAGTGTATTGGCGCCGGTAAATGCTGCGGCCAGGAGCTGCCGGGAAAAGGTACCACACGCCATGGATAAAGCACTGGGGCCACTGGTCGTCGTTGATGATATTCAGCCGTATTTGTGGCAAAAGCTGGCTATCAACGCAGTAATTAACCCGCTGACGGCTATCCATAACTGCCGTAACGGCGAGCTGGCGAAGCCCTGCTATCAGCAACACATTAGTCAGCTGCTGCAGGAAGTATGCGCGGTAAGTGCGGCCTGCGGACAGGCGCTGGAATATCAGGCCACGCTGGACAAAGTACAGCAGGTGATAACGGCGACGGCGCAAAACTTCTCATCAATGCAACAGGATATTGCGCATCGGCGCCGCACCGAGATAGAGGCGATTAATGGTTATGTAGTACAGCAAGCCGCGCGCTTTAACCTTGCTGTACCCTATAACAGTGGGCTGCTGCAGCAAGTACAGCAGCTTGAACAGCGCGGTTAAGGCCGGTACACCGCTACATTAGTAAAGCCTTGCTCTTGCAAAACCACCGCCTGTAAGCGGCTCATTACGCCACGGGCGCAATAACAATAATATTGCTGGCTTTGATCCAGGCTGGCAAATTGCGAGCTCAGGCGGAAAAACGGCATTTCAATTACCTGATGTCCGGCAACGGTCAGTGGTTTATCTTCGGTTTCTTCCGGCGCCCGTATATCCAGCACTATGGCATTAGCCGGTAGCTGGGCCAGTTCGGTCACTACGTGCGCCTGTTGCTCTGCCTGATACTCCACCGTGCGGATATCCAGCACCTTGGCTTCGTTTATCACTTGCTCCAGTACGCTGAAATCAAACTGCAGCTCGGTCTGTTCAACTTCGGCCAACACGGCATTTACTGTTGGCTTTTTCGAAATAACGCCACAATATTCCGGCATACTTTTGGCAATATCTTCGGCGCCGATTTTGCGCGCCATATCGATAATTTCCTGCTTGTCCTGATAGATCAGCGGCCGCAGGATTAAGGTATCGGTTACCCGGTCGATCACGTTCAGGTTGGCAATGGTCTGGCTGGACACCTGGCCAATGCTCTCACCGGTAACCAGGGCTTTAATACCCAGACGCTGCGCCACCTCACTGCCGACACGCATCATCATGCGTTTTAACACCACGCCCATCAGGCCGTTGTCGATTTTTTCCAGAATTTGTTCTACCACTGGGGCAAAATTGACGCTGACAAATTTTACCTTGTGCGACAAGCTGTAGCGCTGCCAGATATGGAAGGCCATCTCACGCACGCCGGCTTCATGCGCCGCGCCGCCAAGGTTGAAAAACAGATAGTGAGTACGTAACCCTTTGCGGATCATCAGGTAACTGGCTACAGCTGAGTCATAACCGCCGGAAATCAGCGACAATACATCTGACTGTGACGGCAGCGGAAAACCGCCCATACCCGGGTGCATTTTACGCACCATGATCAGCAGGTCTTTTTTAATTTCCAGCGTGACAACCAGATCCGGCTTTTTCAGCTGAACTTTGGCGCTGGCAACATGCTGATTTAAGCCACCGCCGATATAGCGCTCGGCTTCAATTGAACTGAAGTCATGGTTGCCACTGCGCCGCACTCTGACGCTAAAGGTTTTATTTACCAGCTGCTCGGCATACACCACCAGCACCTGCTCAAAAATATCGTGCAGGCTGCTAAAGCTGCTGGATTGCATTTCCGCAAAAGCCACCACACCCGGAATGCAGCCTAAACGGTCGATTAACTTTTGTTGGATGGCCGGATCGTCGTTGTCACAGCGCACGGTAAGATGATCATAGTTATTGCTAACCTCTACCGCAGAATCAACCTGCAACAGAATAGTTTTAAGATTACGCTCCAGCAGCAGTGTCTGGCGTTTACGCACCGACTTGCTTTTAATGGCAATTTCCGGATGCAATTTAATAAGAAATTCAATCATCTGAGGTTAGCTTTTATTGACCGCAAAAAACAGGGCGCAGATTATAGCGGATCTTGTTACAAAACCCTAATCTGCGCCCGGTATAGCAGCAAAGTAATACTAGGATTGCGGCGCCTCTAAGCTGATAGGCTCAGACTCTTTCGCCTTACCCTGCATTATCGACACTTCAACCCGGCGGTTGCGCCGCCGGTTTAGCTCAGAATCGTTAGGCACCAGTGGTTTGGTGTCCGCATGGCCAACCACAACCAGCCGTTTACGATCAAAACCCGGCGCTTTAACCATTTCAGTTGCCACCGATACTGCTCGCTGGGCGGATAAGTCCCAATTATTACTGTGCAGCTCATCCGCTACCTGAATATCATCAGTATGGCCGGTCACAGTAATTTCACCCGGCACCTCATTGAGCAGCTCGCCAATGCGCTGAATTATTGGTTTAAAACGCGGCTGTAAAAACGATGAACCCGATGGAAAAGAGCCATTTTCACGGATGCGGATGATAATTTGCTGGCCAAGTGACTCCAGCTCTATGGCACCGTCCACAATTTGCTTTTCTAACTGTTCGGCCAGTTTTTTAACCATTTCATTGCTTTGCTCTTGCATCGCCTCAGCTTGAGCCTGCTCAGCCGCAGCTTCGCCATCCATAGTTTCGTCGGCGTTGCTCACCGACTGGCCACCGCTAAGATCCTCGCGTTGCTCTTGCCGGCCACCGGCCGAATCTTCCTCACCGGCCTGAAACTCTATAACCTGCTGGGTAATATCGATGGTTTGCTGCTGTAATGTTTCAATGGGAGTCGGGTCCGGCCGGCCAGGACGAAACTCCATGGCAATAACGCTGGTACCCTTGGGAATATCTTCTACTTCTATTTTATTTTGCACCCCGAAAGCAAACTTCATTGAACCGGCTATTTGCTTAAACTTCAGCACATCCATTTCAGAAAATGCCAGCAACAGCACGAAAAAGCACATTAGCAGTGCCATCAGATCAGCAAAGGTGCCCATATACGCCGGCAAACCCGGCGGCGGGCATTTACACTCTTCTGCTTCGTCGCTCATCACTTACTCCGCTGCCGCAGGTTCGCGCTTACCCTGGGCTAAATAATTGCGCAAAATGCCTTCAATAACTTTCGGGTTCTGGCCATCCTGGATACCTAAAATGGCATCCAGGATCAGCTGATTATTGGTTTTTTCCTGCAGGTTTCTCACGGCCAGCTTATCAGCCAGCGGTATAGCAATAACGTTGGCAATAAAGGCACCGTATAAGGTTGTTAACAGCGCTACCGCCATCGCCGGCCCTATCGCTTTAGGATCATCCATATTGGACAACATAGCTACCAGGCCAATAAGCGTACCAATCATGCCCATAGCCGGCGCCACATCACCAAGGTTTTTAAAAATCGCAATAGCGGTTTCATGGCGTTTTTCTGTCAGGCTGATATCTTTCATCAGCGTCGCCCGCACCACATCGCCATCATGACCATCAACCAGCATATTCACGCCTTTTTGCATAAAGGCATTGGGAATTTCGGCCTCTTCCAGCGCCAAAAACCCCCCTTTGCGGGCTGAATCGGCCAGTTGTACCGCTTTTTCAATCAGCTCTTCCGGCGATTCAATTTTAAACATAAACGCTTTCGCCGCTGCCTTGCCGCAGCCGAAAAACTGGCTTAGCGTAAATTTGGATAACACCACGAAAATAGAACCTACCAATACAATAAGTACTGAAACAGTGTCCATAAACATGGCAGGCGCGCCATTACTACCCAGTATCATCGCCATGATGATAAAGCCTATAGCGCCTAACATACCAACCAGGGTGGCTATATCCACTGTTTTCTCCTTAACTGTTATACTGCTGCGGCAAAGATTTTATCAGTTTATCTTAGACGATAGATGTTTATCGACAAATGCGCCGGATCATTGAATATAAATTGTATGAAATTATCAATTTAGCCTTTCACAACCGCTTTCTGATTGACCATAATAGCCTGCTAGGGTAACTTTGCGCACACTTTTCCAGGGGGTTGTATGAGCAAAAAAAAGGCCGATTTAAGCCAGTTTGAACAAACATTGTCAGAACTTGAGCAAATAGTGCAACAACTGGAACAAGGCGAGCTGTCGCTGGATCAATCTTTACAGCAGTTTGAACGCGGTATTACCCTGGCCCGGCACAGTCAGCAATTGCTGCAATCGGCCGAGCAAAAAGTACAGTTATTAATGCAGCAGCAACAACAGGAAAACCTGCTGCCGTTCGCTCCAGAGCAGGAAGATTAAAGTGCCGCTGCAACAATTACCTTTATATCAGCAGCGGGTTGAGGCTCAGCTACAACAGCTGTTAGCGGCCAAACTGCACACCGACGTGCGCTTACTCGACGCTATGTCTTATAGCCTGTTACTTGGCGGCAAAAGAATACGGCCTTATCTGGTGTACGCCTGTGGTACCTTGCTCGGTGCCAGCCTGCACGATTTAGATGGGCCGGCCGCCGCGCTGGAAGCCATTCATAGTTACTCACTTATTCACGACGATTTACCGGCGATGGATAATGATGATTTACGCCGCGGCAAGCCAACCTGCCACAAAGCCTATGACGAGGCAACCGCAATACTGGCAGGCGATGCGTTGCAGGCACTGGCTTTTGATATCATTGCCAGTCACCCGTATCAGCAGGTTAGTAGTCAGTCTGTGGTTAGCATGTTGCAAAAGCTGGCGCAGGCTGCCGGTTACAGTGGTATGTGTGGTGGTCAGGCGATAGATTTAGCCCAAACCAACCAGGCAACCAATTTGCAGCAACTTGAGCGCATGCACCGGCTAAAAACCGGTGCCCTGATTGAGTGCGCCGTACAACTGGCCTGGCTGTGCAGCCGTAAACAAGATCCGGCAGAGCTTGCTGCGCTGCAGGCTTTTGCCGGAGCATTAGGGCTGGCTTTTCAGGTGCAGGATGATATTCTCGACATTGAAAGTGACACCCAAACACTGGGCAAGCCGCAGGGCTCTGATACTAAGGCGAATAAGTCAACCTACCCGGCGCTGCTTGGGCTACCCCAAGCCAAAGAAAAAGCACAGCAGCTATATCAGGACGCGTTGGACGCACTGGCTGCACTACCTTATAACACCGATGAGTTACGTGGCTTTGCCCGGTACATCATCGAACGCAAGTTTTAATACAGGCAACAATTATGGCGTTAGATCTTAACGATTATCCACTGCTGGCCAAAGCCCAATTACCTGAACAGCTGCGACAGCTGCCACAGGCTCAGTTGCCTGCACTTAGCGATGAACTGCGTCGCTATTTGCTGCGCAGTGTTAGCCAGAGCAGCGGCCATTTCGCCTCTGGTTTGGGTACGGTGGAGCTAACTGTAGCGCTGCACTATGTTTACAATACACCTTTCGACCGGTTGATTTGGGATGTCGGCCACCAGGCCTACCCGCATAAAATTTTAACCGGCCGCGCGGAAAAAATGCATACCATCCGACAGAAAGATGGCTTGCACCCGTTCCCCTATCGCGAAGAAAGCGAATATGACGTGTTGTCGGTTGGCCATTCCAGCACCTCTATCAGTGCTGCGCTGGGTATGGCAATAGCCGCGCGTCAGGCCCGGTCAAACCGCAAAGTGGTTGCCGTAATTGGAGATGGTGCCATTACAGCAGGTATGGCCTTTGAAGCCTTAAACCATGCCGGCGAAGAACGGCCGGATATGCTGGTTATTCTAAATGACAATGAAATGTCTATTTCAGAAAATGTCGGCGCTTTAAACCGCTACTTCGCCCGCATTTTATCCGGTAGCTTTTACACCAGCCTGCGCGAAGGCGGTAAGAAGATTTTAAGCGGTGTCCCGCCCTTGCATGAGCTGGCCAGCCGGGCTGAAGAGCACTTCAAAGGTATGGTAACACCGGGTACCTTTTTTGAAGAGCTCGGTTTTAATTACATTGGCCCGATAGATGGCCATGATGTCTGTGGCCTGGTAGATACCATTCGCAATATGCGTAATCTGAAAGGCCCGCAACTGCTGCATATTGCCACCAAAAAAGGTAAGGGCTATGCCCCTGCTGAGGCAGATCCTATTGGTTATCATGCGGTATCGAAATTTAACCCGGATGAAACAAAACAGCCGACTAAAAAAGCCAGCCTGCCAAGTTTTTCCAATGTATTTGGCAACTGGATTTGCGATATGGCAGCCCAGGATGAACGACTGCAGGCTATTACTCCGGCGATGCGTGAAGGCTCGGATCTGGTGCGCTTTTCCAAAACCTACCCACAACGCTATTTTGATGTTGCCATAGCAGAGCAGCACGCCGTTACGCTGGCTGCAGGTATGGCAATTGAAGCGTTGAAACCGGTAGTAGCCATTTACTCCAGCTTTTTACAGCGCGGTTATGATCAACTCATCCATGATGTCGCCTTGCAAAATCTGGACGTATTGTTTGCTATCGACCGAGCCGGTGTGGTGGGTGCGGATGGCCCAACCCATCAGGGCGCCTTTGACATCAGCTTTATCCGCTGTATTCCCAATATGCTGCTGATGGTCCCGTCAGATGAAGACGAGTGCCGGCAGATGCTTTACACCGGCTATCAATATAACGGCCCGGCTGCGGTGCGTTACCCACGAGGTAGTGGCACCGGTGTAACGCCGACACAAGATATGCAATTACTGCCGCTGGGCAAAGCCAAAGTGGTACGCCAGGGTACAAAGCTGGCCATCCTGGCGTTTGGCCCACTGCTGAGTGCCTGTCAGCAGGCAGCAGAGCAGTTAGACGCCACGCTGGTTGATATGCGCTTTGTTAAACCGCTGGATGAAAGCCTGCTAACTGAACTGGCCAAGCAGCATCAGCATTTTGTTAGCGTGGAAGATAACGCCATTATGGGTGGTGCCGGTTCTGCAGTAGCGGAATTTATCGCCCGGCAACAGCTTAAGGTAAAGATCAGCATGTTGGGATTGCCGGATAACTTTATCAAGCACGGTACGCAACAGGAAATTTATACCGAACTGGGGCTGGATAGCGCCGGCATTCTGGCACAAATTAAGACACTGATGTAAGAAAAAACCCGCAGCCATTGCGGGTTTTTTCTGGTACCTAAGCGGGGCCTTTCATATCAAAATGCGCCAGTCCGGCAGACAATAATCGTTCGACCTGCGCCTCGACATGCGAGGAGTCTTCAAATTCAAATGCATCGACTTGCTGATCAAACGCGATGGTCGCGACGCCATTTTTGCCGGCATGTTTAACATGGTGCAGCGCCATTTCAGCCAGCTGCAGCGAAATCTCCCAGTTAATTAGCTGCCCGCCCAGCAGTTCCAGCGGGTAAATGGCATAACCGACCGAGCAGGTTAGCCGGGTACGGTGTCCGTCCGGTAAATTAAATACGGTGCGGGCCACCAGTTCATTCAGACGCTGGCTGAACTCTGCCACCAGTTCGGTTTGAATATCCCGCAGCACCAACACAAATTCTTCGCCGGCAAAGCGCACCACATAGTCAGAACCACGGGTTTCGCGGATCAGTAAACCAGCAACCTGCTGAATGCAACTATCACCGGAGCTGTTACCAAACTGATCATTAACCTGTTTAAAGTTATCCAGATCCAGATGGATCAGTGCCACACATTTGCCTTGCGCCAGCATGGAGTCCCGATTGCGCTGAAAATGTTCAATGTCTTTCGGTAACTGCTCAAACAGGAACCGGCGGTTACGTAAGCCGGTCAGACTGTCTTTATGCGTTAACAAGGTTAGCTGCTCGTTTAGCTCATTTAGCTTAACGTTACTGTTTTCCAGCTCCTGGGTACGCTGTTTTACCAGGCGCTCTAATTGTTGCTGCTGATACATACTGTTGCGCCGCATCAGCCACATTATCCAGTACAGGCAAAACAACGCCAGTAACAGCCATAAACCGCGATACAGCAAGGTTTCATCAAAGCGTTTGGGTATCGTTAAAGCCAGCCGTGCAGAGCGTGCCTGCTGCCAGGATTCATTATCAAAGCGGGCTTGTAGAAGAAACTCAAACCGGCCTGGAGTCAGATTGGTATAAACCGCCTCCCGCCGATCACCGGCTTCGTGCCATTGCTGATCAAAGCCCTGCAGCTTATAGCGAAACCGCAACGCCGTTGGTTTAACAAATTCTAATGCTGAGTATTGGATTGTCAGATTGCGATCGTCCAACTCCAGTACCAATGGTTGTAGCTCATTGTCTACCACATAGCTTTTTGTACCTTGCACCTGTTTTATTACCGGCTTTAACTGCCGGGTGGCTGATGCCGATAAGTCTGCTTTTACGGCGACAACCCCTTTTAAGGTAGGGTACCAATATTGCTGCTGCCAAAACGCCACCTTAGCGTGCCCGGCGCCGTTGCAGCAGCGCCCGGGTACGGTGCCTAACTGCCTGTCATGCGGGCCTAAAACCTGCTGTGCCGTAAGGTCTGCCTGGCGCAATTGTGGTAAATCGGCAGAGTGCACACGGAAAATACCCTTATGGCTACTTACCCACAAATACTCAGTCGTCGTGTCGAAAATCAGGCTGACCACCGGGCTATGCGGTAAACCATTGCCGCTATGCCACTGCAACCACTGTTGCTGCCCGGGTAAGCGGATAAAAATTCCGTCATCTAATGTAGCCGCGACCACAGTGCTGTCAGGTAATATTTGCAACGCCGTGATATAGCTATTGTACAAAGCACTGCCGATCCCCAGCCTGAGCAACTGATTGTTACTGTACTGATACAAACCACGCGTCGTACCAAACACCAGTAAGCGCTGCTGTTGCTGCATAGCGGTAATATTGCGCGATTCCAACTCATTATTGTGCGAAAACGCTGTCAGCCCACTGCCCTGATAATGAAAAATGCCCATCACGCCACCAATCCACAGGCCGTCAAGGCCATCAGGCAGTAACATGCGAACCGTATACTTACTTAACTCCGGAAATTGCGCTGTCAGGGTATTTTCACCACGGTTCAACCTTTGAACACCGCGGTCAGTCGCCAGCCACATCTCATCGGCTGACGGCCAGAACACGTCATGTATAGTGTTAGCGCCCAGTGCCGAGGCATCCAGTATTTTATGATAACTGCCATCGGCTTTTAGCTCACCGATATCAGACTGACCGGCCAGCAACAAGTTATTGTCCGGCGTCACCGCAACACTGCGTACCACCGGATCAGCGTGCTCGGCCACGATACGGCGAATATTACCGCTGGAGGCCCGGTACAGGCCGTCGCTGAAACTGGCCAGCCAGATATTCTGTTCACGATCTTCAAAAATATCACTAAACCAAGGGTAACTACCGAGCTCGTCACCGGTAATATGTTGCCACTCCTGATCGACATGTTTATGGAACAGTTTGCGGTGTGCTGAAATCCAGTTATTACCTCTGCTGTCTTTTAGCAGCTTATAAACGGCAGTATTATTGTTGTCCGGTAATTGGCATTGCTTTACCGAGCCATCAGCTTCCAGATGAAAAAAGCCGGGCTCTGCGGCTATATGCAGGCGGTCTTTACTCCAATATAAATCATATACCGGTGTCTGCATCAGCTCTGGTGGCAGGTTATAACTTTGCACATCACCGTCGGTGTTAATCAGGTACAGCTTTTCTGTGCTACTTACCCAAACCTGTTCGCCAACCAGCTCTAACTGACTCACCTGGGCCTTTATTTGTTCAACCCGGCTAACCTTACCATCTACCACGCGAAACAAATGATCGGCGGCCACCCAGATTTCACCGGGCCTGACTTCCACAATTGAAGTCACTTCTGCCAGTATTGGATAGCGGTCAAATGTCAGTGTTAACGGATCCAGACCAGACAGGCCGGCCTTAGTGCCTACCCACATGTAGCCCCTGCTGTCATGCAATAAACGGGTAACCGCATTACTGGCAAGATGCCGGTGTTGCTCCATGGTAAAGTGTTCAAACTGCATACCATCGAAGCGGTTTAAACCGTATAAGGTTGCCAGCCAGATAAACCCCTGCGAGTCCTGACTGACCGACCTTACCGAGTTGCTCGACAGGCCATCACCACTACTCCAGTGTTTAATATCAAAATCATATACAGATTGTTGTTGGTAGGCCGCGCCAATAAAGCTGGTGCACAATAAAATGAAGGACAGCAGATATTTCATTGATGGCAGCCTGTTTTCATCGGTTAACTCAGTGGCAGCATTGCCAATATTGTCTGTAACGCCAGCAGTGCAAAGATACCTGCAACGATATCATCCAGCATAATGCCGACACCGCCATGCACTTTTTTATCCAGCCAGCTGATAGGCCAGGGTTTTACAATATCAAACAGCCGGAATAAAACAAAGCCCAGTAGTAAGGTGTGCCACTGCAGTGGTACCCACAACATGGTAATACCATAGCCGATAATTTCGTCCCAAACGATGGCGCCATGATCGTGCACCGCCACATCTTTCGCCGTCTGACCACAGATATAAACACCCAGCACTGAACCTAGCAACACAAACAGCAGCAGATAGATGTTACCGGCCCACAGCAGCAACGCCACCAGCGGTACAGCCGCCAGGGTACCGCAAGTGCCAGGCGCTTTGGGTGCCAGGCCACTGCCAAACCCCAACGCCAGAAACTGATGCCACCTGGTTAGGTTAAATACGACCTTTGTCATGAGAAATGCGTAAATCCCTGATGCTGATAAGCGTACTGTTGCTCAGCTTGTTTCAGTTCCAGTTTGCCGGCAACACCGGTAATGCGGCCAATACAGCTCAAGGGTATGCCATAAGGAGATAGCAACACATCCAGTGAGCCGCGCCGCGCTTCAGGCACGGTAAACAGTAGTTCATAGTCTTCGCCACCAGACAGCGCCAGCTGGATTGCCGTGGCCGGATCACAACTGTCTTTTAATGCCTGAGACAAGGGTAACTTACCGACATCAATACTGGCGCCAACTTTAGACCGCGCCATTATATGCTGGATATCGCTGTACAGGCCGTCGGATAAATCCATCGCGCTACTGGCGATATTACGCAGTGCCTGCCCCAGCGCAACCCGGGCTGACGGATAGTGAAAGCGTTGCAAAATATGGGTCTGGTGCTTTTTGCTGACCTGATGGACGCCCTGACATAACCGCAGCCCCAACGCAGCATCGCCCAGGGTACCGGTAACATAGATGTAGTCACCAACACTGGCGCCGCTGCGGCTAATTGCCTTACCGCGTGGTACTATACCTTTGGCAACCATCGTCAGACTAAGCGGGCCCCGGGTGGTATCACCGCCAATCAGCTGGCAATTATAGTATTCGGCCGTTTCATGCAAGCCGGCAGCAAAAGCACTCAGCCAGTTTTCATCGACATTAGGTAAAGTCAGCGCCAGCGATAACCAGGCCGGTTCAGCGCCCATAGCCGCCAGATCGCTAACATTGACCGCTACCAGCTTATGGCCCAGCGCCCGGGGATCGTCATCAGGAAAAAAATGCGTGCCCGCGACCATAGTGTCAGTGGTGACAACCAAATCATAACCGTCACGCACCTGCAATACTGCGCCATCGTCACCGACACCTATAGTGGTATCACTGCGTTTAGCACCGCTGCTGGCAAAGTAACGGGAAATAAGCTCAAACTCGCCCATAGACTAAAAAGCCGGCGTATGCCGGCTCTCCTTTTAACTTGGCCGTAAAACCCGCACAGCCTTATCGAGAATGCCATTAACAAACTTATGGCTGTCATCGGCAGCAAATGCTTTTGCCAGTTCAATGGCTTCGTTAATTATCACTTTATACGGCACATCCTGGCGGTATTTCAACTCGTAAGCTGACACGCGCAAAATGGCCTTTTCCACCATATCAATTTCTTCGAAAGGGCGGTCCAGATACGGCTTTAACGCTTCATCCAGACTGGTATGGTTTTTCACCACACCACGCACCAGATCCTGAAAATAGCCAACGTCCAGATGTTTAACGTTGGTTTCCAGCATCAGTTGCTGTTCAATTTCAGTAATAGGGTTCTGGCTGACATGCCAGCTGTAAATTCCCTGTACGGCAAGTGACCGTGACTGACGACGGGCGTTCGGTTTCATTAACGTTTCTCTTCCTGTTACAGCTGGTTCAGCAGGTTAACCATTTCCAGCGTCGACATTGCCGCTTCACTGCCTTTGTTACCGGCTTTAGTACCAGCACGCTCAATGGCCTGCTCAATACTGTCAACGGTTAACACGCCAAAGGCGACCGGCAAATTAAACTGCATCATGACCTGGGCAATCCCCTTAGTGCATTCACCGGAGACATATTCAAAATGCGGCGTACCGCCACGGATCACTGCGCCTAAGGCAATAATGCCATCATATTTTTTACTGGCCGCCACTTGTTGTACAGCCAGTGGCAACTCAAAAGCGCCAGGCACGCGGATTACCGTAATATCCTGTTCAGCAACGTTACCAATACGCTTTAACGTGTCGATTGCACCTTCCAACAAGCTTTCAACAATAAAGCTGTTAAACCGCGCAACAACCAGCGCAAATTTTTTCCCGTTGGCAGCATATCCCGCTTCAATCACCTGCATGAGTTACCCTTAAAAATAACAGCGCTAAAAATTAGCCGTGCATAATAGCACAACCTTAACAAAACCGGCAGCGTCTTTGTGCAGACGCGGGCCCTGATTTAACCTTGCTTATTCGCTAACGTAATCTACCACTTCCAGGCCAAAGCCAGACAGCGCATGATACTTTTTCGGCTGGCTTAACAAACGCATTTGCTTCACGCCCAAACTGGCAAGAATTTGCGAACCGACACCTACATTTCGCGATGTGCCATTCCAGGGCGCACTGCGTGGTTTTTCGCCCTTATCTTCAGCTTCAAACGCCTGTACAGTACGAATAAGATGGTCAGCAGACTCATGCTTACCCAGCAATACCAGCACGCCGCCATCACGGGCTATGCGCTCCATCGCAGTATGCAACGGAAAACTGCGGTTAGCCGCCCGGTTTGCCATTAACAGATCACTAAAGGTGTCGTGCAGATGCACCCGTACCAGTGTAGGCTCATCTGCTTTTATCTCGCCTTTAACCAGTGCAAAGTGAATTTGGCTGTCGATAGTATCTTTAAACGTGACCAGCTTAAAATCACCAAATTCAGTTGGCAGATGGCAGCTGGCAACCTGCTCAATAGTGGTTTCATTCAGATTACGGTATTCAATTAAGTCGGCTATGGTGCCAATTTTAATGTCGTGCTTTTTCGCAAACAGCTCTAAATCGGGGCGTCGCGCCATAGTGCCGTCGTCATTCAGAATTTCGACAATCACTGCTGCCGGCTCCAGCCCGGCCAAGCGGGCTAAATCGCAGCCGGCCTCAGTGTGGCCTGCCCGCACCAACACACCACCATCCTGTGCCATTAACGGGAAAATATGTCCCGGCTGTACGATATCACTGGGGCGGGCATCCCGCGCTACCGCCGCTTTTACAGTACGGGCACGATCTGCGGCTGATATACCGGTCGTGACCCCTTCAGCGGCTTCGATAGAAACGGTAAAGTTAGTTGAAAACGGCGACTTATTGGCATCCACCATCAACGGCAGCGCCAGCTGGCTGCAACGCTTTTTGGTCAGGGTTAAACAAATCAGGCCGCGGCCATGGGTGGCCATAAAATTAATCGCTTCCGGCGTAATATACTCAGCAGCCATCAGCAAATCGCCTTCGTTTTCACGGTCTTCATCGTCCATCAGGATCACCATTTTGCCCTGACGGATATCTTCAATTATTTCAGCTGGAGTATTCAGTTGCATAGCAAACCTTATTTATAAAAAACCGCGCTGAGCCAGCAGCGCCATACTGACACCGCCGCTGCTGGCAGCGTTGTCTTTGTTAAGTAACCGTTCGAGATATCGGGCGATAATGTCGACTTCCAAATGCACGACAGTGCCAGGCTTAAACTGGGCAATAGTGGTATGCGCGGCCGTATGTGGCACTATAGTTAGCCGAAAGGCATCCTTTGTCAGTTCGTTCACAGTAAGGCTAATGCCATCGACTGTTACTGAGCCTTTGTGGGCAATGTAATGGGCCAGTTGTTTTGGCAGTGCCAGCCAAACCTGCCAGGCGCGACCGCTTTGTTCAATTTTAACCACGGAGGTAACACCATCGACATGGCCGCTAACAATGTGCCCGCCCATACGGGTGGTCGGCAACATGGCTTTTTCCAGGTTGATCACCTGCCCGGTCTGATATTGAGCAAACAAGGTAAGCGCCAGCGTCTCCGCTGACACGTCCGCATCAAAACTATGCTGGCCAAGCCGGGTCACGGTTAAACACACACCGTTGCTGGCGATACTGTCGCCCGGTTTAACGTCACTAAAATCCAGCTGTTCGCTGCTGATCGTCACGCTGATATCGCCGCCACGCTGGCGGATAGCTTTTAGCTGGCCTGTGGCCTCAATAATACCTGTAAACATAGATTACCCCATTAGGCTGTGACGGCAGCATTAAACCGCGCTGTCAGGCGGATGTCCTGCCCTACCATGCGTACATCTGTCCAGCTCAGCTCAGGCACGTCAGCCAGAGCCTGAAACTGTGGCAGCACCGCCAGTGGCTGCGCCGTATTACCCAGCAGCTTAGGTGCTAAATATACAATCAGCTCATCCACCAGTTGCAGCTGCAATAAGGTCCCCGCTAAGGTGGCGCCGGCTTCTACCCATAAGGTATTAATTTGTTCCCGTACCGCCAGATGTTCCAGCAATGCCGGTATATCAAATTGCGCATTACTGTCTAACGGGCAATGAATTTGTCTGGCGATATTGGGCAACTGCCGGCTATTTTCAACCTTGCTGACACATAACAGCACTTCTCCGCCGTCAGCAAATATTGCCAGTTTGCCGTCCAGCAAGCCGTTGCGATCAAGGATCACCCGCTTAGGTAGGCGTAGCTCACCGTTTTCCAGCCTGGCAACACTATGCTCTAATTGCTCTGGGCGTAAATTTAGCCGGGCATTATCAGCGATAACAGTCGTGGCCGTGGACAATACAGCGCAGCTTTGCGCACGATAATGCTGCACATCCGCACGGGCTGCTGCGCCGGTCAGCCATTTACTGTCACCATTTGCTAACGCCGTGCGCCCATCCAGACTGGCAGCCAGTTTTAATTGTACATAAGGACGCTGGCGTTCCATCCGGCTTAAAAAACCAGGGTTCAACGCTCTAGCCTGTGTGTGCAGCAACCCGGTTTCAACGGTGATACCGGCTGCACGTAGCATAGCAACGCCCCGTCCGGCTACTTGCGGGTTAGGGTCCTGCATGGCAATTACTACCCGGGCAACACCGGCTGCAATCAGTGCTTCAGCACAAGGTGGCGTACGGCCATAATGGCTGCACGGTTCCAGTGTGACATAGCAGGTGGCGCCCTGAGCGGCAGCACCGGCTTCGCGCAGTGCAAATACTTCAGCATGCGGACCACCCGCTTGTTTGTGATAACCAGTGCCTATCACTATGCCGTTGTTAACCAGCACAGCGCCAACATTCGGGTTTGGGCTGGTGGTATAGCAGCCAAGCGCCGCCAGTTGGATAGCTTGCGCCATAAAAGCGGCATCGCTGGCACTGAACATCAGGCTTTTTCCCCTAAACGGGCAATTTCTTCACCAAACTCACGGATATCTTTAAATGAGCGGTAGACAGAGGCAAAACGCACATAGGCAACTTTATCCACTTTAACCAGCTCGTCCATAATCAGGTTACCCAAGAGCTGGCTGCCGACTTCACGTTCACCGGTAGCCCGCAACTGAGATTTAATTTTATTGATCAGCAGTTCTATTTGCTCGGTTGACACCGGCCTTTTTTCTAACGAGCGCAGCAAGCCACTGCGTAACTTGTCTTCGTTAAACGGTTCGCGTGAGCCATCGCGTTTAATGATACGCGGCATCACCAACTCAGCCGATTCAAAAGTCGTAAAACGCTCATGACACGCCAGACATTCCCGCCGGCGGCGCACCTGGTGGCCGTCAGCGACCAACCTGGAATCTATTACCTTGGTATCATCAGCATTACAAAACGGACAGTACATTATAAAACCCCGCCAAGCCGTCCAAAAATCCAATTAAGCTCAGGCCAGATAAAGAAATGGCCGCAATAGCGGCCATCATAGCACTTAATCAGCGCTTAGGCATAAACAGGGAAACGGCTGCACAGTTCAGCCACCTGAGCACGAACTTTGTCAATTACCGCGGCATCGCCACGGCTATCCAGCACGTCACAAATAAAATTAGCTACCGTACGCGCTTCTGCTTCGTTAAAACCACGACGGGTAATCGCAGGTGTACCGATGCGCAAACCAGACGTCACAAAAGGTGAACGCGGATCATTAGGTACCGAGTTTTTATTTACCGTGATGTGCGCCTGGCCCAGCCATGCATCAGCTTCTTTACCGGTAATGTCTTTATCAATTAAATCCATCAGGAACAGATGGTTTTGCGTACCGCCAGACACTATTTTGTAGCCGCGGGCCATCATGGCGTCACACATCGCCACAGCGTTATTCAGCACTTGCTGCTGGTAACTTTTAAACTCTGGTTGCAGTGCTTCTTTGAAAGCTACAGCTTTAGCCGCAATAACGTGCATCAAAGGGCCACCCTGGCCGCCCGGGAATACCGCAGAATTAAGTTTTTTCTCAATTTCTTCGTTTTTACGCGCCAGGATTAAACCACCACGCGGACCTGCCAGTGTTTTGTGTGTTGTGGTTGTAACCACATCGGCAACAGGTACAGGGTTAGGATACAAACCGGCGGCAACTAAGCCAGCAACGTGCGCCATATCTACCATCAGGTAAGCACCGACTTTATCGGCGATGTCACGAAAACGCTGCCAGTCAACTATGCCAGAATAAGCGGAGAAACCAGCGATAATCAGTTTTGGTTTATGTTCCAGCGCTAACGCTTCGGCCTGATCATAATCGATCACGCCGGTTTCCGGGTGCAGGCCATATTGCACCGCTTTGTACAGTTTGCCTGAAGAGCTGACATGAGCACCGTGCGTTAAGTGACCGCCATGTGCCAGGCTCATACCTAAAATAGTGTCTCCGGCGTTTAACAGCGCCAGAAACACGGCAGAATTTGCCTGCGAACCTGAATGCGGCTGCACGTTAGCGTAATCGGCGCCAAACAACTCTTTAGCGCGGGCGATAGCCAGATCTTCAGCAATATCAACGTATTCACAACCACCGTAATAACGCTTGTGCGGATAACCTTCGGCATATTTGTTGGTCAGTTGAGAGCCTTGCGCCTGCAGTACGCGTGGGCTGGCGTAGTTTTCTGACGCGATAAGCTCGATGTGCGCTTCCTGACGGTCAGTTTCGTTGGTAATGGCTTGCCATAATTGCGGATCAAAATCGGCAATATTCATATCACGCTTTAACATGCTCTCTCCTGGCGCGGCTTACACGCTTAGTCTTAATAAAATCGGATCTTAACAAATACAGTTTTTCATAAAAATGCAGCACAAAAAACGGGCTGATAAAATTGGCCGCTATTCTACCGCTAAAAAAACCTTTATGCACTTAGAATTTAGCCATCTAAACGTCTGCTGATAAAAAAGCCTTGCTGTCATCGCTACGCTGCTGTGGCGCACACTTTACAATCAACACAATACCACCTAACATACTGTATATATACACAGCAATGGTAAGCCAATGCGCAAAATAATACATATTGATATGGATTGCTTTTTTGCTGCGGTAGAAATGCGCGATAACCCGGCGCTAAAACACCTGCCGCTAGCCATCGGTGGAGCACGCCAGGCACGTGGTGTTATTTCTACCTGCAATTACCCTGCCCGCGCCTATGGTGTGCGCTCAGCTATGCCAACTGGCCAGGCGCTGAAATTGTGCCCGCAACTGACACTATTAAGCGGCAATATGGATAAATACGTTGCTGCAAGCCGACAAATTCGCGCTATTTTTGCCCGTTACACCGATCAAATTGAGCCACTATCTCTGGATGAAGCCTATCTGGATGTCACTGACTGCACGTTGTTTCAGGGCAGTGCTACCCGTATTGCCGATGATATTCGCCGCAACATTTTTTTAGAAACGGGTCTGACGGCCTCTGCCGGTGTGGCACCAAACAAATTTTTGGCCAAAATTGCCAGCGACGAAAATAAGCCCGATGGCCTGTTTGTTATTACGCCAGCTGAAGTCAGTGAGTTTGTTAAGCGCTTGCCATTGCAACGTTTGCCCGGCGTTGGCGTAAAAACAGCTGAACGGCTAAGCCTGCTTGGGCTACACAACTGTGCCGATATTGCAGCTGCCCCGCTGCCACTGCTGATAAAACATTTTGGCGCTCAAGCCGATAATTTACTTAAGCGCAGCCAGGGCATTGACGAGCGGGCTGTCTGTTGCAATGAACAACGCAAATCGCTCGGCGTAGAGCGTACCTTAGAACATGATTTAACCCAGTATACCGAGTGCGTTGAAACCTTAAGCCAACTATTACCTCAACTGCAACGCCGCTTGGACCATTACAGCAATACTGCCGCCGGGCGGCTGACGCCGGTGCAAAAAGTGGGCGTTAAACTTAAATTCAGTGATTTTCGTCAAACTACGGTAGAAAAACAGGGCCAGCCATTACAACTGGATAAACTATTGCCATTGTTAGATGAAGCCTGGCAAAGACGTTCTGAACAAGGCGTTAGGTTAATAGGCTTACAAATTGGCTTTAAAACGAATGCTTTACAGCAACTCTCTCTGCCATTTTAATGTATCTGTGATTTATAGCAGCGACTAAGGCAGGGCCAGAAAACAGAAAACCGGCCAAAAGCCGGTTTTACGCTAACCTGACCGGAATTATCCGATTACAGTTACGTTCTCAGCCTGAGGGCCTTTCTGACCTTCGGTGACTTCGAAAGTCACTTTCTGACCTTCAACTAACACCTTACGGCCGGTACCATTGATCGCACGGAAGTGAACAAATACATCTTTGCCACCTTCACGCTCAAGGAAACCGTAACCTTTCTCATCGTTGAACCATTTAACCGAACCGGAAATTAACTGTGACATAACACTCTCTTACATTAACTAATTTTGCCAGTGTGCTGGCGTCTTAAATATTACCGGCCATATCAGGTAGCAAGTACATATTTTCGCCTTCATTATCAGTTAAGCATTATGAAGGGTCAATAAGCTGGCTAACTGAACAGAAAAAAAATTCTCTGTGGCCGTATCAGCCAACTGACACTAAGGCTGATAACCCTGTGTAATCAGCCTGGCTGAACACACAATTTTAGTGTAGCAGCATTAATGCTGAAAAAATAACCAGAAAGTGTAATTATTTTTTCCGTCTAACCGGCGCCAATCCATCATCTCCGCCTTCAAAGAAAGCCGGCTTGGTTTTAACCGGCTTCTTCGGGCTTTTCGCAGTAATACTGTTAGCAGGTGCTTTTTTCTTTACTGCTGTTTTGGTTTTTACCACTGCCAGCTGGCGAATATCTTTTTTTGCTTCTAATCCGGCTATCTGGCTAAACTCAACCGGAGTGCGCAATAGTGCTTCTATTCGCTGCAGCGCTGGTGCATCTTTGGGCCCCACTAAAGAAATAGCATCACCTTTATGCCCAGCCCGGCCTGTGCGGCCAATACGGTGAATATACTCTTCTTCATGTTTGGGTAAATCGAAATTCAGTACGTGCGATACCTGTAATAAATCCAGCCCGCGTGAGGCTAAATCAGTCGTCACCAGCACCTGATATTTACCTGCTGAAAACGCCTGCATTACGCTGTTACGGGCGACCTGGCTTAGTTGACCACTTAAACTGACCGCGGTTAAACCTAAAGTTTCACACAATGCCGGTAAACGCTCCGCATCGGAGCGGGTTGCGGTGAAAATAATGACCTGATTTATCGCTTCCTGTTGCAGAAAATGACTTAACAAGGCTTCTTTATGGCTTAAATTGTCTGCCATATAAAAGCGCTGCCGGATGTCCTGATGCTGCTGATAACTGGTTCCTACGGCTACCCGATAGGGGTTTTTCAATAGCGTCAGTGCCAGTTCGCTGACTTCGGCATGGTCCAGTGTTGCTGAAAACAGTAATGTCTGACGCAGCCGATGATCTGCCGCTTTATTGATCATGCTCAGCTGTGGCATAAAGCCCAAATCCAGCATGCGATCTGCTTCATCCAGGATCAGTACTTCAAGACCGTTGATAAATACCGACTTGTGTTCCAGATGATCAGCAAAACGTCCCGGCGTCGCCACGACAATGTCAGGTTCGCGCTTGAGCAGTTTTTCCTGATCATTAAAGTTTTCTCCACCGACAATCAGCGCAGAGGTCAGTGGCGTATTCGCCACAAATAACCTGAGCTGAGCATACACCTGTTTTGCCAACTCACGAGTGGGCGCCAGTATTAATGCCCGCGCATCGCGTTTTGACAACGGCCGGCTTTTTAATAACCGTTGCATCATCGGCAGTAAATAAGCCAGGGTTTTACCAGAGCCGGTTTGCGACGACACAATAAGATCACGCCCTACCATTACTGCAGGTATAGCTTCGCGTTGGATCTCAGTAGGTTTGTCAAAACCCAAGTGCTGCACAGAACGCAATAAGCGTGGATCAAGCGATAAATCAGTAAACAAAGGAAACCTCAAAAAACGGCATTAACCGCTATATGATAACCGATGCAGCGCCATCGCGTTAGTTTGATTTCTCCAACAGCGGGCTTTGCGCTACTATAAGCGCATTACCAAGCGTGACAGTACTATAGGACACTACATGAGTAACGCGTTAAAAGAGCAATTATTAAAAGCCGGCCTGGCGGACGCCAAAAAGTTAAAAGCCGTTAAAAAAGCCAAACATCAGGAAAAAGTACAGGCCGGTAAAAATAAAGCTGTGGTCAACGAAGCCAGTGTGCTGGCAGAGCAAACCCGGCAACAACAGGTCGCACGTGACAGAGAGCTTAATCAGCAAAAACAAGCCGAGTTGCAAAAAAAAGCTATCGCCGCTCAGGTTCGACAGCTCATAAATAACAACACTATTAAAGCGCAGGGTGACGTGGCCTATAACTTTACTGATGGCAAACTGGTTAAACGCATATATGTGAACAACAAGCTACATGACGAGCTAAGCCGGGGTTTACTGGCTATCGCCAAGCAAGACGAACAATATGCGCTGGTACCTGCTGCAGTTGCAGAAAAAATTCAACAACGTCAGAGCGATAGCATTATTGTACTGAATGTAAAGCAGCAGCAAGTCAACGAAGACGACCCTTACGCTGATTACCAGATCCCAGACGATTTAATGTGGTAACCCATTAACTCAGCTATGGCAATACAGCGACCTACGCAACTGGTGCAGGCCAGCATCAGCGAAATGCGGCAATTACAAAGCTGGTTTAATAATGCCGGGCAACAGCATAGCTGGGGCGGTGATAACTTTACCTATCCCTGCACTGAGCAACTGTTTTTATCACTGTTAAACCGCCCCGCGACAGACAGCTACAGTCTTATTGACGCCGATACCGCGAACTTAGTTGGCTTCGGTCAAATTTGTGATCGTTTCGGCTGCCATCATCTTGCCCGTCTGATTATTGCACCGGGTTGTCGCGGGCAGGGCCTGGCTAAAACGCTGTTATGTGAATTGTTTATTAAAGCGCGGCAGCAGCCGTCTCGGCCATTTTCGTTGTACGTGCACCGGCACAACCAGATTGCAGTCGAACTTTACCGTAAAATGGGCTTTGCTGTCACAGAGCCACCGGAAGCTGAAAATGCACGGTTATTCTTTATGACATTAAATGCTGACCAGGCCGCAGTGTTGGCTAACAACTACCTGAGTCAGTGTTAACTGCCCCCTGACGCGCACTGACGCCTTTAACTGACTGAGCAAATGCCGGCTCAGGTTGCCATTTTGGTCTTACCGGAGTAAGCGGGAGTTCGCGTTTACGGGCTACCAACAAATAACTGCTGCCAACAAAGCTCAAATAACGCTCGAGCCAGTGTTGATAGCGGCTGTTATCGTGTTGTTCGGCTAACAACGCCGAGCAGAAAAAACGCTGTTCAGCTAACACTTCAAAGCCAACCAGGTGCAGCCAGTCAATAACACGCGATGCACTAAAAAATCGTCCCTGCCAGGGATAGCGGCTGCGACAGGGTGGCCATGCCTTCATTAAACCCACAGCACTGTATGGGTTTACACCGGTAAGCAGCAAGTAACCATCAGACAGTAACACCCGGTGTGCTTCACGGACAACATGATGAGGATCGGCTGAAAATTCAAGACAATGGCTCAGTAAAACTGCATCGACACTATTACCGCTGACAGGTAAAGCATCGGGCTGCGCCCGTAACATCGCCGCGGGGCTTTGGTTACCAATGGCAATATGCTGCTGAACCTTACTGGCACTGGTATCAATTTCACAGCTCAGGTCGCCAACCTTCAACAGGTAATAACCAAATATCTGCTGCCACCAGGGTGCCAACTGCGCCACTATAGCTGCAGACAGCGCATCGCCCTGGCGAAATTGACGCCAACCCGAGGGCACTATGTGGTCTTTTTCGCTCAGTGCCGGTTTCATGCTACATTGTTACCAGATTGAATTTCACAGAACATCATTATGCTTCAGATTACACCTATACCGGCATTTGAGGATAACTATATTTGGGCTTGCTGTCAGCCCGGCTCGCCATTTTGCCTGATTGTCGACCCGGGCGATGCCGATGCCGTGCAACACTTTCTGACAACCGAAAACAAAATTCTGCACGCGATACTCGTTACCCATCATCACCGGGACCACATAGCGGGTATAGCCGCACTGCGTCGGGCCTTTCCTGAAGTACGTGTTATCGGCCCCAAAGCTGAAGTGTCACGTATAGCCGATCTGAACGAATGGGTAAGCGATGGTGATGAAGTTGATATAACCAAGCTGGATATCCGTTTTAAAGTTAGCGCAGTACCTGGCCACACTCTGGGCCACATTGCATTTTATTCAGCGCCGGTACTGTTTTGTGGCGATACGCTGTTTAGCGTGGGTTGCGGTCGTTTATTTGAAGGCAGTCCGCAGCAGATGTGGCAATCTTTAACACTATTGCAGTCCTTACCGGACGACACCCTAGTGTACTGCAGCCATGAATATACATTGGCAAATATCAGGTTTGCCTTAACCGTCGAGCCCAATAATCAAGATCTGCTGGAATATGCGGCGCTGTGCCAGACTTTACGCCAGCAAAGTCAGCCAACTTTGCCTGCGCTGCTGGCAAAAGAAAAACAAGTTAATCCGTTTTTACGGTGTAATAACAAAGATTTACAACAAGCCTGGCGGCAAGGATCTGCGTTGGAGCTGTTTACGGCAATCAGACGGGCAAAAGATCAGTTTACCGGTTGACTTGCAATCAGTTGCCGAACAGGTAACATTCGGTTTTTTAGAAGTGGAATTACGTGATGTCAAACAGATTATCTGCTGCAGTTTTAGTTGCTTTACTTTCCGGCTGTGTCAGCACCAGTACACCAGACGACGCCAGTCCAACGGCAAAAAACAGCCCCAAATCAACGGCAGATTTTCATCACAACGCAGCCTCAGCCCAACAAGTAGCACTGAGATTGTTAGCCGGTACGGACGCAACGTTAGATGAAGCGCCGCAACCGGATGCAACTGAACTGGAAGATCTGTGGCAACGTATTCAGATGCAGCTGACCTTCACTGTACCTCAAACAAGACCAATCGTCGAGCAACGCAATTTTTACAGCCGGCATCAGGCTTACCTGGACCGTGTTGCTGGCAGAGCGCAACCGTTTTTATATTTTATCGTCCAGGAAATCGAAAAACGCAATATGCCGCTTGAGCTGGCATTGCTACCCATAGTTGAAAGTGCTTTTGATCCTTTTGCCTACTCGCACGCAGCGGCTGCCGGCATGTGGCAATTTATGCCGGCGACAGGCAAACGCTTTGGTTTAAAGCAAAACTTTTGGTATGACGGCCGGCGTGACGTTATTGCTTCAACCCGGGCGGCACTGGACTACCTGCAGTTTTTACATGACCGGCTCGAAGGAGATTGGTTAAATGCCATCGCGGCCTATAATTCTGGCGAAGGTCGTATTTTAGCTGCCATCAAACGCAACAAACAGAAGCGGTTACCTACCGATTTCTGGTCACTTGATTTACCGGCAGAAACCACAGCTTATGTGCCAAAGCTATTGGCATTGGTTGACATATTAAAACGGCCGGATGATTTTGACATCGTTTGGAAATTTATTGCCAACGAGCCGAAGATCGCCGTAGTAGATGTCGGTGCCCAAATTGATTTAGCCATAGCCGCCGACTTAGCCGGTTTAAATGTGTCTGAGCTGCAGGCACTTAACCCGGGATTTAATCAGTGGGCTACCGATCCTGACGGGCCACACTACCTCGCCCTGCCCCAGCATAGCGTAGCCGGATTTCAACAAAAACTGGTGCAAACGCCAAGCCAGAGCTGGGTACGTTTCAAACGCTACACTATTGCCAAAGGTGATACCCTGGGCAAAATAGCCAGAGCCCATAACACCAGTACAGATGCCATTCAGCGTATTAATAAACTTAAAAGCAATACCATTCGCCTGGGCCAGCATTTGCTGATCCCAACCGCATCATCAGATATATCCGACTATGAGCTAAGCTCTGCTAATCGTATAGCGCGTGCCCAGCAACAGACAACAGGCAACAAGCTGACCTATACTGTACAGCAAGGTGACACCTTATGGGATATCAGCCGTGAGCATAAAGTCAGTGTCGAGCAACTGACTAAATGGAATGGCATAGCGCAACGCGCACCGCTGCGCCCAGGACAAAAGTTGGTGATAGTAGAACAAACTACGTCTGACAGCCGCAGTGTTGGTATTTCGCGCACGGTAACTTATAAAGTGCGCAAAGGCGACTCACTGGCGCGGATTGCACAACGTTTTAGTGTCAGTGTGTCAGATATTGTTAAATGGAATCAAATTGATACCAACAATTACTTGCAGCCTGGTCAACAACTTAAATTAATTGTCGGCCTGACGCAGGTATAACACGGAAGGCGAAAATGAGATCCTGGTTGCTTGCTGCACTGTTATTTACCATGCCAGTACAAGCGCAGTTTGACATTGACGGCGAAGGAAAAGTCTCGCTGGTAAATGGCAGCGAGCAAGTTTTTGATTTCGGCTTTAGTTTTTTCCGTCAGGATGGTACTTATCGTTTTATCGTTGGCCGTTACAGCCTCGATGTACATACGGTACCGCAAAAATACTCACTGTCACTGATACTGCAAGATGACAAGCAAGTCTGGGTACCTGATTTTATTAACGAACCCCTGCTGAGCTTTGAACTGCAAATAGAGCAGTATCACATACGTTTGTTTCAGGATCCTGAAGCCAACTCCAAGGGCAACTTTATTCTGCAGTTAAATGACGAGCGCTATCAGTTTAGCCGTGGGCCAGGCCAGATCAATTTTTTGTTTACCGAAAATGGCATCAAAGATGTGCGGGTAGAAGGTATGTTTAAGCCGCGACGCTAAGCTTACTCTTTTTGCAGTTGCAAAGCCGGCACTACACCCGAGCCAATACATAATAGCGGTGCCAGCAAAGTAAGCCACCAACCGGAATAAAATACCAAACCGTGCCAGAGCATAAATATCGCAGCACAAAGCTGAAATACCACACCAAATATGCCGGCGTATAGCAACCCCCGGTTTAACCACCTCTTCGGTACATGTAATAACATCATTTTTACCACTTACTACTACGCTGCTGCGCTTTAAGGCTTTAGCTTAACCTGCCGGCATCAGCCGGCGTTAATCCATTTTTGTACTGCTGATGTCAGCTCGTCCGGGTGAAATTTTGCAATAAATTGATCGGCCCCCACTTTGGTGACCATCGCCTGGTTAAATACCCCGCTTAAAGACGAATGCAAAATAATATGAATTTTGCGTAAATTTTCATTCGACTTAATTTCACTACACAGGGTGTAACCATCCATTTTGGGCATTTCGATATCAGACACTAATAACGGTATTTGTTGGGCAAAGTTGTCACCCAACTCTTCTGATTTTCGCATTAACCACTGCAAAGCTTCACTGCCGTCATTCGCCAGTTCTACCTTGACGCCAATTGCGGCCAGAGCACGTTTAACCTGGTTGCGGGCCACGGCTGAATCATCTGCCACTAAAACTGTGATCTGTGATAAATCAACCGCGGATGCCTGTTGTTTTACACTGTCACTCACTTCTTCATTCACCGGACAAATCTCAGCAAACACCTTTTCAACATCGAGAATTTGCACCAACTTTTTATCAATTTCGGTTACCGCAGTCAGATAATGTGATTTACCGGAACCTTGCGGTGGCGACTGTATCTGCTCCCAGTTCAAGTTAACAATGCGATCAACACCACCGACTAAAAACCCCTGTGTATTGCGGTTGTACTCAGTAACCAGAATATAGGCGGACTTCAGATCCTGCAGCGGTTTGCCGCCGGTGGCCTGACTCATATCAATAACCATCACCGGTACACCACGCAAATGGGCAATACCACGGACACAAGGGTGAGAGCCTGGCATATCAGTTAAATCAGGACACTGAATGACTTCACGAACTTTGAAAACGTTTATACCGAAACGTTGTTCACCATGCAGCCTGAATAACAGCAACTCAAGTCGGTTTTGTCCGACCAAATTAGTACGCTGGTTCACTGATGCCATTAAATTACTCATAATTCTCGCCTTTTTTTGAGCAAATGCTTAATTAGGATAATGCCAGTATAACCAAGATGCCAGCAGAACACACAAGGATACCCGGCTTTTTATAAGCATAGGTGACATTAGCTAATCGTCTAGTTAAACGGCGTGAAACAACAATGCCGGTCGTAAAACCGGCATGTTAGTTGTAAGGCTATTGGGCGTCCGGTTGCTGCTCCGGCGCAGCTAACGCAAAGGCGGCCAATTGCAGGCAATTATGCTGCACAGCCATAATAGTGGGAAACGCGGCCATATCGAGGGCAAAACGCTGAGCGTTATACACTTGTGGTACTAAACAAATATCTGCCAGTGTAACCTCATCGCCAAAACAATACTGTCCTGCACTCTGGCGTAGTCGCTGTTCCACTGCAGTAAAACCAGTGCGCAGCCAGTGTTTTATCCAATCATTTTTGGCAGCGTCAGTGACGGCAAGCGGGCCGCTTAAGTACTGCAATACCCGCAAGTTGTTCAGCGGATGAATATCACAGGCAATGTCCAACGCCAGAGCCCGTACCTGAGCCTTAGTTGCGCTGTCTTGCGGCAATAAAGCCGGACTGGGATACATCTCGTCCAGATATTCAATAATCGCTAACGATTGATTAAGGCTGATATCGCCATCAACCAGGGTTGGCACCAGCTCAGACGGGTTTAATGCTTTATAGCTGTCACTGTGTTGCTCGCCGCCATTTTTTACCAGATGTACCGGCAGGTTTTCAAAACTCAGCTGCTTTAAATTCAGCGCTATGCGCACGCGATAGGCTGCTGAAGAGCGCCAATAGCCGTAAAGTTTCATTGCAAGTCCTTAAGATACCAAGCTTCGAATACGCGGCGGCTGCGTATATTTTTTCTGCGACTCGCCGTAACCCCATCCTGAGGGCTGTTAATGAGTTTCATCCCTGAAACCCACCGTTGCGGCCAGCGACGCTGTCTAAATCCGCTCGTGGCGCCTTTGTCACGCCATCCTGGCCTGCAACAGTCGCAGAAAAAAGTACATTCGCATCCGCTTGCTAAAGGTTAAGCTTTATATTGCACCACTTGCTGGTCGATGGCACCAAAGATACTGTTGCCCTCTGCATCCAGCATTTCCATGCGGATGGTATCGCCAAACTTCATAAAAGAGGTCGACGGCTTGCCATCGCGAATGGTCTCAATCATACGGATTTCAGCAATGCAGCTGTACCCGACACCGCCTTCATCAACAGCAGTACCATATTCGGTACCCTGCTTATTCGATACTGTGCCCGACCCTATAACCGCACCAGCGCCTAAATTACGGGTTTTGGCCGCATGGGCAACTAACTGGCCAAAATCGAACGTCATATCAATACCGGCGTTTGGTTTACCAAACAGTTTACCATTATAAGTAGACAACAATGGCAAATGCACCCGGCCATCACGCCAGTTGTCGCCCAACTCATCCGGTGTAACCGCAACCGGACTAAAAGCCGACGCCGGTTTAGACTGGAAGAAGCCAAAGCCTTTAGCCAGCTCGTTTGGAATAAGCCCCCGCAGCGACACGTCATTTACCAACATCAGCAAACGGATTTTACTGCGCGCTTCGTCAGCACTGCAGGCCATTGCTACGTCATCGGTAATAACGGCAACTTCACCTTCAAAGTCAATGCCATAGTCTTCACTTACCACTTCTACCTGGTCGCGCGGGCCGATAAAATCATCTGAACCGCCCTGATACATTAATGGATCGGTCCAGAAGCTTGGCGGCATTTCCGCGTTACGCGCCTTGCGTACCAGCTCGACATGGTTAACATAAGCACTGCCGTCTGCCCACTGATAAGCGCGGGGTAAAGGTGATTCGCACTGCGCTTCGTCAAACGCCATTTCGCCGTCTACTTTGCCATTGTTCAGTGCCTGATAGACTTCATGCAGTGCCGGGCTTAGCCGGCTCCAGCTATCCAGCAGTTGTTGCATCGTTGCAGCTACCGCCGGTACTGCCACGCAGCGGCTTAAATCACGGCTGACGACCACCAGCAAGCCATCACGGCTGCCATTTTTTAAACTTGCTAACTTCATTATTATTCCTTAGCCTGCTCAGGTTTAACTTTCCAGCTATTCACATATTCCGGGTTTTCGGTGGCCAAAGCGGCTTCGCCAATCTCCAGCGCATCGCGGGTATCCAGCATTACCGCCACTTCATCGGTAAATTTCTTTTTATACTCCCGTCCTGCCGCAAAGGCTTTTGGATGCGGGCCATGGGTGAAACCAGCCGGATGGAAAGTAACCATACCTTTTTCAATATTATCGCGGCTGAAAAAGTCACCGGCATGGTAAAACAACACTTCATCATAATCGTCATTGTTGTGATAAAACGGTACTTTTAATGCCCCCGGATCACTTTCAATCGGTCTGGGTACAAAGGTACACACCACAAAGCGCTGCGCCACAAAGGTAGTATGCGCTGACGGCGGCAAATGATAGCGGTGGCTCATCAGCGGTCGGATATCACGCCAGTTAATGCGCATTACCGCTAAATCACCATGCCAGCCAATGGCGTCCAACGGGTTATACGGGTAAGTAATGACCGATACCTGGCCATGACGTTTTACCTCTACCTGCCATTGCTGTTCGCTATATTGCGCTTTAAAAGCATCGTCAATTTTTGGCGTATCCAGCATCGCCGGGTCAAAAATTGCGTGGTTGCCTACCAGGCCTTTTTCCGGCAGCTGATAGCTGTCGTTAGTAGCTTCAACCAACAGGATAAACATCGGCTCTTTTGGCTCCAGCCGCCACATGGTAGAGCGCGGAATAACAATGTAATCGCCGTCGCGCACTGTCATATGGCCGTAGTCGCAATACAGCTCAGCACTGCCCTCATGGATAAACAGCAGCTCGTCGCCATCAGCATTACGCACCAGTTTGCTCATTTTGTCGTTTAAACGCCAGGTGCGCATCTTACAATGCGCATTAAACAGCAAATTGGGTACCGCCCATGGCGAATTCGAGCTGTCTGCACCTATGTCATTAAAATTAAACAGATGCGGTCGCAAAGGGCCTTGCCAGTCCGTCCAGCCGGTTGGCGCATGACGATGATGAAAGTGCGTGGCCGGACCAAAAAATCCGCTGCGGCCCGTTTCGCGCTCATAAATCGCCTGCTCCGGAAAGTCGGCATGCGCCTGTCTTGATACATCTCCTTCCTTTAACGGAAACGATGCCCATTTACGCATTGCTTAACACTCCGCGCTGAATTTGATCTTCTTCAATCGATTCGAACAGTGCTTTAAAGTTACCTTCGCCAAAGCCTTCATTGCCTTTGCGCTGAATAATTTCAAAAAACACCGGACCAATTACCGTTTTAGTGAAAATTTGCAGCAAAATACCGTCTTTCATCGGTGCGCCGTCGATCAGAATACGTAAATCGCGCAGCTGATCTAAATCTTCGTCATGCCCCACTACCCGGTCGTTTACTTTGTTGTAATAGGTATCAGGTGTTGGCATAAAATCCATGCCACGGCTGCGTAGGGTACGCACGGTTTCATAGATGTTATCTGAGGTCAGCGCGATATGCTGGATACCTTCACCTTTGTATTCGCGGATAAACTCTTCAATCTGTGATTTATCATCTGACGATTCGTTAATTGGAATACGAATTTTGCCGCAAGGCGCAGTCATAGCTTTTGACACCAGGCCAGTTAATTTGCCTTCAATGTCAAAATAACGGATTTCGCGGAAGTTACCGATATTTTCATAAAAACCAGCCCAGACATTCATATTGCCGCGCATTACGTTGTGGGTTAAGTGGTCCAGCACTTCCAAACCTACGCCGTGTTTGGCCATGTCGACCTGCCAGTTGTCATAGTATTTAAAATCAATGTCATACACTGAACTGGCACCATAACGGTCAACAAAATACAGCAGGCTGCTGCCAATACCATACACCGCCGGGATATTCAGCTCCATCGGACCAATTTGGTTTTTGTACTCTTTAGCACCGTTAGCAACAGCATGTTTTAAAGCCTGAGCAGCATCTTTAACCCGGAACGCCATAGCGCATACGCTTGGGCCATGAACCCGGGCAAACTCTTCTGCCTGCGAGTTAGGCTCAGCATTAACGATAAAGTTAATGTCGCCCTGCTTATACAGCCAGGCTTGTTTTGAGCGGTGCTTTGCAACTTCAGTAAAGCCTAATGAATAGAACAGCTCTTTTAATTTCTGAATGCCGTCGGCATCTGCAGCGGTATATTCAACAAACTCGAAACCATCAGTTCCCAGCGGATTAATTTTATCTGTCATTGTCTTGTCCTTGCTACGTCTTAGATGGCGCTAATAATGCGCGCGCCAGAAAAAAAAGGAAGAGGGCCAATGAAGGCAGTGAACATGGGGCTGACAGGCACTTTTGTAAAGTTGGCAATACAATTTGGTAACTTTGGCTAATTTAGCAACAAAAAAGGCCGCCAACTCAAGTTGGCAGCCTTACAAAGGTACAGTTTATTGCACAAAGTGTAGTTAAATTTTGACAGTCTTCCGATTTATGCCGTAATCACGCAGTTTATTTGCAACAGCGGTGTGGCTTAAACCCAGTTTTTTCGCCAGCTGGCGCGAACTCGGGTAGGCCGGAAACAGCTTACGCAGCAAATTCGCTTCAAAACGCTTTACCGCTTCGTCCAGCGTGCCGTCAAAGTCCTGCTCTAAATAGCCAAAATCATTGTTGTAGCTTGGTAGTTGTAAGTGTTCTTTATCCAGTTCGAAGCCATCTAACAATGTTATAGCCCGATATAGCGCATTTTCTAACTGACGCACATTACCCGGCCAAGGATAGCTTTGCAAAAAGCTGGCACAACTGTCAGTCAGTTTCGGCGCTTTACGCCCCTGTCTGGCAGCAAAACGGGCGATAAAAAACTCAGCCAGTGGTACCACATCCTGTTTGCGTTCGCGCAGTGCCGGTAAAGCCAGTGTCAGTACATTCAGACGGTAAAATAAGTCCTCGCGGAATTTACCTTCCTGCACCATTCCCGGCAGATCTTTTTGCGTAGTGCAAATCACCCGCACATCAACTTTGACTTCGTTCTCATCGGCAACACGGCGAAAACTGCCATCCTGCAAAAAGCGGATCAATTTGGTTTGCAATGAATGCGACATTTCGCCGACTTCATCCAAAAATACCGTGCCGCCGTTGGCTTGTTCAAAAATGCCTTTTTTACTGTCAGAACTACCAGGGAAAGCATTGGCGCCATAACCAAACAATTCAGACTCAGCGACGTTATCCGGCAAGGAGGCGCAGTTCAGTGCCAAAAACGGCTTGCCCGACCGGCTACTGGCAGCATGACAGGCCCGTGCTAACAGTTCTTTGCCGGTACCGGTTTCACCCATGATCAGGATCGGCGCATCCAACTGCGACATTTTTTTCGCTTCACGCACCACTTTGCGCATTAAATTGCTGTGCGCCTGCAAGGTATTAAAGCTCTCCTGATCGCCCTTTTTAAACGCCACCATATGCTGGCCCAACCGGCTTTCAGATTTTAAGTTAATCACGGCGCCAGCCAGAATTTCATGACCGGTTTCATCTGGAACCATTACCGGCAATATATCGGCGACAAAACGCTTGCCGTGTATTTCCAACCGTCGGGTTTGAGCCAGAACGTCGTCACCTTCAAGCCAGCGCTGAAAATTAAACCCTTTCACCATCCCCTGTAGTGATTGCCCGACGATAGCTTCATAAGCGACAGCCAAAACCTCTAACGCGGCATCATTAATAACAGTGACATTGGCTTTGCTATCAATAGCAATCAGGCCATCGGGTAAGGTTTTAAGTAAAGTAGACAGTTCGTTGTGCTCGCGCTCAGACGGCAAAAAAGCGGTGGTTTTCACATCTTCAACGCCGGTGATGCGGCGCATCTTTGCCATTAGCTCCTGAAACTTCTCAAAATTTAACGTCGGAAAAGATACATACATCCGACCCAGACCGGGATCAACTTCAATCCCACGCAGGTCAAGTTGATAACTTACCAGTACATTTAATACTTCCTGCGCCAGCCCAAGCCGGTTCTGACATTGAATTTCTAATCGCATATAGGCAAAAGTCCCGCACGAAAACAGTGAGCTGCATAATACGGTATAATGCTAATAACAGACCAGCAGTTTTGTAAAGATATGTGAACAAATGCGGTGATCCGCAGTTGAATGCGACCAGTTACAGCGGAATGAAACAAAGTAGTAGAACAACATAGCACAGTTGCCAACAAGCTGCTGCTGTGCTTTATTAGCGCGGCAGGTCAGACAGTTAGCAGTGCGTCAGTTTTAGCCGCACAGATAAAATCATTCTTATGCAACCCCTTGATGGAGTGTGACCACCAGGTCACCGTTAACTTACCCCATTCCAGCAACAACGCCGGGTGATGGCCTTCTGCTTCGGCAAGTTCTGCCACTTTATTGTGAAACGCCCAGGCCAGTTTAAAATTTTTAAATTTAAACTCACGCTCCAGCTGCAAAATGCCGTCACGTACCTGCGGTGTCCAATCAGGGATCTGACGCATTAACTCCGGTAACTCAGCGTCAGATACCTTAGGTGCATCGGCTTTGCACGCTTCACATTGCATTGTTTTTAATTCAGACATGGTTATTCCTAACTTGCTTGTTTTTCTTTAGGTGGAAATTTCGGTGCATGCAATCCCAGGGCTTTAGCCTGCTCTACCAGCGTCATCATATCGAGATGAGCTATATCAAACAGCTGATCGATGCGGTCAATCATAAAATAAACAGGCTGCATAATGTCTATTCGATATGGAGTGCGCAGCACATCCAGCGCATCAAAGACTTTACGTTCTGGCACGGTAGAATCCAGCGCATAATGGGTTTCACCCGGTGAAGATAAAATACCGCCACCATAAATTCGTAAACCCTCTGGTGTATTCAACAAACCAAATTCAATGGTAAACCAATACAGCCGCGCCAGGTACACACGATCCTGCTTACTGGCTGCTAAACCCAATTTGCCGTATATGTGGGTAAATTCGGCAAACGCCGGGTTGGTTAGCATGGCACAATGGCCAAAAATCTCATGAAAAATATCCGGCTCTTGCAGATAATCAAACTCTTCGCGGCTACGGATAAAAGTCGCCACCGGAAAGCGTTTATTAGCCAGCAATTCAAAAAACTTATCAAAACTTATTAAGGCCGGTACTTCAGCGCATTCCCAACCGGTAGTGGCGCGCAATACTTTACTGACTTCTTCTAATTGCGGAATACGATCGGTTGGCAGCTGCAGTTTTTCCAACCCGGCCATGTATTCCTTACAAGCCCTGCCTTCAACAACACTTAGCTGTCGATTTATCAATTCATGCCAAATCTGATTTTCTTCAGCTGACCAGGCAATAAAGCCATTTTCGTCTGACTGACGTGATACGTACTTACTCGACTTACTCATATACAACCTGTTGAATAAAGTGTGATACGGGAGTGTCCCGCTTGCCCGCTGCCGCGTTGTTATAATGATGTCGGCAGGCAATTAGTTAAGGCGGATACTAAGCGATAGTGAAGCAGCTGTTAATCTGCTGGCAGATTTAGTTAGCTGTTCAGGCGTAAAGAATGGATTACAGGGCTGCGCCGGGCAGAGCACAGTGGCATCGTAAAGCTGCCACTGTGCCGGTAGTGTCGCTATTGCTTGGCTGTTTTACTGGCTTTTAATAAATCAATCTGACTTTTCGATAGTCGAATAACGCTGCCAGGATAAGGACGACCGCCGGGGTAATCCCAATCTTTCGGCCGGCTTTCCTCGACAATTTGTTTAAAATGATTACAGATGGCTCTGGATGGCGTCATACCTAGCTTTTTAGCATAAGCGGCTAAATAGTTCGGCTCAGCACCTTCATTGCTTAGTAAACAGTAGGTCTCGGTTGAATATACCATTTCCTGATCAGTTTCGGCATTGGCGGCTCCCATGAACAGTGCAGCAGACAATACCATACAGGTTTTTATCGTTTTCATAGTTATCCTTCGAATTTTAATACCGACGCAATCAGCCGCGTCCCATTAAAACTAGTCTAAGTTCACCATAATGCTACTGCTGTCAGTTTGAATTTTGCTGCCTGGTTTGCATCTGCTGCAACGCCTGTTGTAAGTCAGCAATAATGTCATCGACGTGCTCTAAACCCACCGATATACGAATTAAGCCGTCACTGATACCTGCCATTTGCCGCTCTTCTGCTGTATAGGGGCTGTGGGTCATTGACGCCGGATGTTGGATCAGTGATTCGGCATCCCCCAGGCTTACCGCCAGACTGAGCAAACGACACTGATTGATAAAGTACCGACTGTCGTCCAGGTTGGCGTTTAACTCAAACGCCAGCACGCCACCCGCCGCTTTCATTTGATTACCAATAAATTTATACCCAGGGTGCGATGGCAAACCAGGATAATACACATCGCGCACCGCAGGATGTGCCTGTAAAAATTCCGCTACTGTCTGCGCGTTACTGCAATGGCGTTCCAACCGTACTGATAAGGTTTTTAAACCACGGATAATCAGCCAGGCATCATGCGGGCTGATGGTTGCCCCCATGTCTTTTAATGTGGTCAGTTTTATCGTGTTAATGGTTTGGGCATCCGATACAATCAGCCCCGCTACCACATCTCCATGGCCATTGAGATATTTAGTCGCACTATGCACGACGATATCGATGCCGTATTCGGCCGGCTTTTGCAGCAACGGCGTCATAAAGGTGTTATCAATAACCGAAATCAGTTGATGACGGCGGCAAAAATCACCAATAAAAGTCAGGTCCAGCACCACCATATTTGGGTTAATCGGCGTTTCAGCAAACAGCATTTTGGTATTGGGCTTAACAGCCTGTTCAACTGCGGCATGGTCTGTCATATCAACAAAGCTGACGTCGATACCATAACGGGCAAACATATGGTTAAACAACGCAAAGCTGCAGCCATAGATGGCTTTACTGGCAATCAGATGATCGCCCTGCTGTAAAAAGGCCATAGTACTGGCGGCAACTGCGCCCATGCCGGTGGCCGTAGCTGCCGCATCAGCCATGCCTTCCAATGCGGCTATTTTCAATTCCAACTCGCGGGTCGTTGGGTTGCCCAGCCGGGTGTATATGTAACCTTCCGCTTCACCGGCAAAGCGGGCAGCGCCTTGCTCGGCGTTATCGAAAATAAAGGTAGAACTTTGATACAGCGGTGTGGCTAAAGTACCGTGTTGATTTTTTTCTTTCCCAGCGTGAATACACAGGGTTTCGGCTTTTTTATTATTGTCATGCATAAAGTTACTGCTACTGATAGTTAAAGTCGCAGTAACAAATAGCAGAAACTACTGGTAATGGAAGCGTGCCAGACATCTTGCAGTCTGTAACGGCAAGTTTTAGCTGGTTTAACTGTCAGCTTTAGTTTGCACTGAGCTGTTAAAGCGCTGTAATAACGCGCCGCTAAGCGTTTTAATGCTAACCCTTGCTGTTTTACCGGCAGGCAAAGGCCGCAATTGTTGCTGTGCCAAATTACCCAACCTGGCCAGCAGTAAACCTGCGATCACGCCCTGACCAGCACGTGCTGACAATTTCGCCGTTAGCTCACCACCAATTACATCCGACGCCATATCCAACGCCAGCTCTGAGCCTCCGGCCCACAATAAAGCGGCCAGCAATCGCTTTATCAGCAGCAAGCTGCGCAGTTGGCCGATAGCACTACCATACAATTGCGCCAATTCACGCATTAAACGACTGGCGCGCCACAGTACCAGCAACATATCAGCCAGGGCAAAAGGGCTGATGGCAACCGCCAGACTGGTGTCGGTAGCGGCGCGGTACACCAACTGCTGCGCCTGCTTATCCAGCTCTGACAAAACAAAATGTTCAAATAGTTGCAGCTGTTCTTCGTCGCTATGTTGCCCTTGCAGCGCTTTTTGCCATTGCGCCACTGCCGCCGTTATTGCCGGAGTAGACGGCAAACTGGCAACAATCTGTCGGCATAATGGTTCTGCTTCGCCAAACTGCACGCTATGACGAATACGCTGTGCACTCTGATGCCACTGCCGGTTACGCGCCAATCGACGCCATAGCTTTAACTCGCGCCATAGCACGCTCACCAGCAACAGTAATAAGGAGGCGCTGATAAGGCTAAGCAGAGCGCCTTGCAGTATGCTGTGTTGCCAGCTTTGTTGCAGCGTTAATCCCCATTGCCAGACCGATAACAGCACTATAGCCAGCAGCGTAACGCCGGTCAGACGCCACCACCACATGCTGGGCGTACTTAGTTTTACCGGTGCAGAGCCACTGTCGGCGACAAAATCGTCGTCATTGTAATAACCGGCTGGTTTTAATTCAGTGGGTTTTAATGCTGACGTTTCAACCTTAACGCCCTGGCAGTCAAAATGCTGTGCTGGTTTTAATTCGCTCATCGTAATTTATCTCCCAGCAAAAACTGCAATACATGGTCCATCCGCACGTGCGGCAAGGCCTGGCCATCCTGCCACGGCAGAGGCCGCAGCGGGATAAAGTCAAACTTGTGTTGATTAAACAACGCCTGATCGGGGATGGATGATGGCACTTCGCCCGGAAAATATGTCACAGCCTGCTGTGCCAAATCGGTACCGCTGATGCAGGGCTGAGCCAGCCCATCAAGCCGGACAAAGCCACTGTCGCTGGCCCGGATTGCCGCTATGGCCATCGCTTCTGTCGTGGCGGCCTGATACTGGCTGTGTTTTAGCGGCTGCTGCAACAGTTGCTGTAATAGCAGAGTCAGCGCTTTATGTTGCTCAGGCGTAACGTGGTCGGCTTTACTGGCAGCGAACAATACTTTGCTGATTTTTGGTGTAAACAACCGGTTTAGCAGGCTGGACGGGCCATAATTAAAACTCTGTAAAATCAGCCGCAGCGCCTGCTGTAATTCCATCGTTGCCGCAAAACCGGCATTTAATGCAGACAAACAATCTACCAGGATCACCTGACGATCCAACGAAGCAAAATACTGGCGGTAAAACGGCTTAATGACGTGCTTGCAGTAACTGTTGTAGTGCTGCGTCAGTTTTGCTACCAGAGCCGTGTTTTGCTCAACCTGCGCAGGTAACAGCGGAAATAACTGCAACATAGGAGCGCCGGCCAGAGTACCGGGTACCAACAAACGACCGGGCTGGTTTAAATAAGCACCGGATAAATTATGGTATTGCTGCAATAATTGTTTATAGCTGTCTGTCAGCTGCTGTACGTACAGCTCGCCATCATTGGCTAAATCTGCGTCTTGCAACTGCTGTAAAAATGGCTGTGTCAACGCCGCCCGGTGCTCTCGACTGAATAACTGCCAACTGAACTGACACCACTGGGCGTAACTCATATCCAGCAAGGGTAAGTCCAACAACCATTCACCGGGATAGTCAATAATGTCCAGCGCCAGCTCACTGTGTGACTGCAACCGCGCCCTTATGCCCGCCGCAGCTTTATAACGCAGCTGCAACCCCAGACGGCTACTGCCGATGGTCGACGGCGGCCACTGTGGCGGCTGTTGCTGCAGGTATTGCAAATTTTGCTCCAGCGGGAAACGCGGCATGTCCGGTAACTGTGACGCCAGCTTACCGCCCAGGTAGCGGCGTTCACGCACCACATCAAAAAATGGCAGGTTGTCGGGCAAATCGCCCTGGGTTAGCTGATGCACCAAAGAAGTGATAAAAGCGGTTTTGCCACAGCCACTCAGTCCGGTTACCCCAAGACGAATATGACGATCAAAGGCACGATGTGTTAAATCGTGCCTATGCTGTTGGATTTTCTGCAATAAACTCATCAGGTTACAAGATACCCTACAGGCTGTTAAACTCGCGGTTTAACTGAAACTTAGCTGACGTTACATGGCGTTCCATATCGCGTAAGCGTAACTCTAAGCCATTAAACTGGCTGCTCAGATGCTGTAAAGCATCTTTGGGGGCTTCACCGCGTTGCCACAGCCGGGTTTTTACCTCTACCACCTTCTCCGTTTGCGGGCTTAAGTCAGCCGTAGTACTGGTTTTGAAGGTGGCTTTGGACTTTTTTTCTAACACTACCCAGGCAGCAATGTACAGTACTAACACCAGGCCACCAGCACCCAGGAAAAAGGCAGATATGGTGATTATGCGTACCAGCCACAATTCCCAGCCAAAGTAGTCAGCTATTCCGGCGCAGACGCCGGCAATCTTGCCATTGGCGTCATCGCGCAGCAGTTCACGTTTTAGCTTAGTCATGCTGCGATCTCCAGTTTGGACTTTCCGCATCTAATATCGCTTCCAGCGTTTTGATGCGGTCTGCCATTTTCTCTGCCCGCTGAGCCAGATCGTTTAACTGTGTCAATTCCTGATCTGACAAGCCCTGCCCCATTTTATTCTTACTGCGGTAATGCATTATGACCCAGATAGGTGCCACAAAAATCATAAACAGTATAAACGGGATGCCAATGACCTCTGATATTTCCATGTCGACTCCTGAACGCCTGAAGATCAGGCGTCTTTATCTTTTTGATTCACTTTAGCTTTTAAGGCAGCCAGCTCATTATCTATTTTGTCCTGTGCTGCCAGTTCGGCAAACTCGTCTTTCAGAGTTTTCTTACCTAAATCATAGGCTTCAACCTGAGCTTCCAGCGTATCAATTTTTTGTTCATAGCGCTCGAACTTGTACATCGCATCGTTGATGCGGTTGCTGTCCAGTGTCTTTTTCACTTCCAGACGTGACGCCACTGTTTTCTGACGCATCAGCATCGACTTCTGCCGTGCTTTGGCATCTGCCAGTTTTTCCTGCAATTGCGCCACTTCATCCTGAAGTTTGCTGATGTGTTCATCCAGATTCGCAATGTCAGCAGCAACCGTTTCAGCTTGTTCAGCGGCCTTTTGCCGTTCAATCAGCGCTGCCCGGGCTAAGTCGTCACGCTCTTTGCTCAGTGCCAACTCAGCTTTAGCCTGCCAGTCAGACGCTTCTTCCTGCAAGCGGTTAACTACGCGCTGCAGTTCTTTTTTCTCGGCAATGGTTTTAGCCGAAGATGACCTTACCTCTACTAAGGTGTCTTCCATTTCCTGAATAATCAGCCGTACCATTTTTTCCGGATCTTCGGCTTTATCTAACAGGGCGTTAATATTTGAATTCACAATATCTGAGAAGCGTGAAAAAATACCCATAATGTTTACCTCTTGATTGACTAGTTAAGTACAACCTTGTCTATTCAGTTTCCTTGCCAACTTTACAAATTAATTTAAAGCTATGTTTTATAATGTTTTTTATTTATTTTGCGTTTATACTTCTGCTAACCGGCATTATGAAATACACTACTAATTAGCCAATTTAACTAACTAATAGCACGCCATGAGCAGAAAATTTCAACAAGATAATCTGGTGGGCCAGTCTAACAGTTTCCTCAATGTGCTGGATCAGGTGTCCCAAATTGCGCCGTTGGACAAACCGGTATTAATTATTGGTGAACGCGGCACAGGTAAAGAACTTATCGCCGCCCGTTTGCATTATTTATCCCAGCGCTGGGATCAGCAATATCTGACACTGAATTGCGCCTCGTTAAATGAAAACCTGCTGGAAAGCGAATTATTTGGCCATGAATCAGGCGCCTTCACCGGCGCCAGTAAACGCCATGAAGGACGGTTTGAGCGTGCCAATGGCGGCACATTATTTTTAGATGAACTGGCCAATACACCCGGTCTGGTGCAGGAAAAACTGTTGCGGGTAATTGAGTATGGCGAGTTTGAGCGGGTTGGCGGTAGCCGCTCAATCAAAACGGATGTCCGGCTGGTGTGTGCCACCAACGAAGATTTACCCAGCCTGGCTGAGCAAGGCGAATTTCGCGCAGATTTGTTAGACCGGCTGGCGTTTGATGTCATCACCTTACCGCCAATGCGCGAGCGTCGGGAAGATATTTTGCTACTGGCAGAAAACTTTGCCATTAATATGGCACGCGAACTTGGTTTAGAATTATTTAGCGGTTTTAGTGAAAAAGCCAAGCGTACCCTGCTTGATTACCATTGGCCGGGTAATGTGCGCGAACTTAAAAATGTTGTCGAGCGCGCAGTCTACCGCACCAATAATGGCTATGTGCCGGTGCATGACATTCAGCTGGACCCCTTTGAATCTCCATTTCGGCCAACCCAGCGTATTAAAGCAGTTAAAACCACGCCAGTGGCAGCCAGCACTGCAGCGCCAGTGGCGGCCAGTACCGTTAGCAATGCGCCAGCCCCGGCAACAGCATCGCTGGATTTCAACCAGGTGCAGGATTTCAAAACCTTGTCACAAGACTTTGAAATTAATCTGATCAAGCAGGCATTAGCTGCCAGCCAATTTAACCAGAAAAAAACCGCCGACCTCCTTAACCTGACCTATCATCAGTTACGTGGTTATATGAAGAAATATCAGTTACTGGACAGCCAGCAAGCATGAAAACCCTGACAGGCCAGGCGTGGTGCCGGTTAAAAACCACCGGTTCTACGGCAATTGTGTGTAGTATGCTGACACTTAGCGCCTGCCAGCCGCAATTACCGCAAGCGGTGCGCAGCGGCCTGGTGTATTGCTCTGAAGGATCGCCGGAGTCATTTAATCCACAATTGGTGACTTCAGGCACCACCATAGATGCCATCAGCCAGCAGCTTTACGACCGTTTACTGGATATCGACGCGCAAACTGGCGAGCTAAAACCAGGCTTGGCCAGCAACTGGCAGGTAAGTAGTGATGGTAAGGTGTATCACTTCAGCCTGCAAAGCGATGTGCAGTTTCATCACACCGAATATTTTCGTCCCAGCCGTGCCCTGAACGCGGATGACGTGGTATTTACCTTTAACCGTATTATGCAAAAGCAGCATCCGTTTCATTATCAGGGCGGTGGAAACTATCCGTTTTTTCAAAGTGTTGACTGGGCAGGCCTGGTTGCTAACGTTAGCGCCGAACAGCCACTATTGGTAAGGTTTGAACTAAACCGGCCTGACAGCTCTTTTTTATCTAACCTGGCCACCGATTTTGCCGCCATTTTATCGGCTGAATATGGCGAACAATTACGGCAATCCGGTCAGTTACAGCGCATAGACAGCCATCCGGTAGGCACCGGGCCATTTCGGTTTCGCGAATACCAAAAAGATGTACTGATCCGCTATTACCGGCACAATGACTACTGGCGTGAACCTGCTAAACCTGAGCAACTGGTTTTTGATATTGTGCCCAACAATGCCAGGCGGATGGCCAAATTGTTTACCCACGAATGTGATGTAGTGGCATTTCCACGCATAGCCGAACTTGAACTAATTAGTAAACGTGCAGATGTCGACGTGCAGGAAAGCACGGCGATGAACATAGGTTTTTGGGCTTTTAACACCGCAAAAGCGCCTTTTAACCATGTTAAAGTGCGCCAGGCACTGGCTATGGCAATTAACCGTGACGCCATTTTACAGGCTGTATATTTTGGCCATGCTACCGCCGCTAACTCCGTACTGCCACCAACTTCATGGGCGTATAATGCCAACCTGGAGCCGTTAAAATACGACCCGGCCCAAGCCAAAGCCTTACTGGCAGAAGCGGGCTACCCAAACGGTTTCAGTATGGATATCTGGGCCATGCCGGTACAACGGCTATACAACCCCAATGCTTTGAAAATGGCCGAATTGATGCAAGCAGATCTGGCACAGATTGGTATTAGAGCCTCGGTCGTATCCTATGAATGGAATACCTTTCGCCGTAAGCTAGGCGACAATGAACACGATTCAGTGCTGATTGGCTGGTCAGCAGACAATGCCGATCCGGATAACTTTTTCCGGCCTTTGCTAAGCTGCAGCGCAGCGCAAACGGGCAGTAACAGGGCGAATTGGTGTGATGAAAACTTTGACCGTCTTATCAGCCAGGCATTATTAACGGCTGATCAAAAACAGCGCCGCAGCTATTATATGGCTGCACAGCAATACCTGTCCGAGCAAATGCCGCTGCTAAGCATCGCTCACTCTCAGCGCTTTCAAGCCTTGAACAGTCGGATTAACGGCGTACAGATTAATCCCTATGGTGGCATCGCTCTGGCTGGTGCCAGCAAGGAGGCCAAATGATTCTGTATCTGCTGCGCCGTGTGTTTTTGCTGGCGTTTGTGTTTATTGCCCTAAGCATACTGGCATTTAGCCTGGGATACCTGTTTCCGGGAGACCCACTGCAAAACTTCACCGGTTTGCGTACTATTTCTGCCGAGCAGTTACCCCTGTTAATTGCCGAATATCGTATGGATCAAGGCTATATACAGCAGTATCTTGGCTATCTGCAACGAATTATCAGTGGTGACTGGGGCCTATCCTTCGCCAGCCAACAACTGCTGTTAGTCGAAATCAAAATGCTATTGCCGGCCACTCTTGAGCTGGCTGCCTATGCCTTGCTGATATCATTTTTTATTGGCATTCCACTGGGTATTATCGCCGCCATTAAGCCAGACGGTGTGCTGAGTAAAGCCATTTCGGCGCTGGCCTTAACCGGCTACTCCCTGCCGATATTCTGGTGGGCACTGCTGCTTATAATGGTCTTTTCGCTATGGCTTGGTTGGTTACCCACCGCTGGCCGCATTGGCGTGTTATACGAAATTCCTTATCAGACCGGCTTTATGCTGATCGATATACTGTTGGCGCAAAGCCAGTATCAACAAGAAGCGCTGTTCAATGCTCTGCGCCATTTGCTGCTGCCGACCTTAGTACTGGCAACGTTTCCAACAACCGTCATGATCAGGTTTACCCGAGACTCTATGCTGGAGGTGTGGGAGCAAAGCTATATTAAGACCGCCCGCGCCAAAGGTCTGAGCAGAAGCCAGGTACTGTACCGGCATGGTTTACGCAATGCGTTGCTGCCGGTAACCCGGCAAATAGGCCTGCAATTTAGTACCCTGATCACCTTGGCGATGATTACCGAAGTCATTTTTTCCTGGCCAGGTATTGGCCGCTGGCTGATAGACAGTATTTATCAGCGCAATTTTCCCGCCATTCAGTCCGGTTTGCTGATTATTTCAACCTTAGTTATCACGGTAAACATGCTAACAGAAGTGCTGCATACGTTGTTTAATCCACTGGCAAGGAAACGCTAACATGGCACAGTTTGGTGTAATTTCCGCAGAGTTACTTGCCCGCTCTCCAGCCAGGCAGTTGTGGCGCGACTTTTCAGCTCAACATAGTGCTGTAGCTGGCCTGGTATTGTTCAGTGTGTTTTTTCTGCTAGCTGTATTGTCGCCATTACTCACGCCACATGATCCTTATCTGCAAAACGATACTTTATTATTACTGGCGCCGTCCTGGTCTGAACTTGGTCAGGTGCAGTATCCTTTGGGTACCGATGACCTGGGCCGGGATATATTCTCACGTCTGCTTATAGGTGCCCGTTATTCTTTTGGTATAGCGGTAATTACTGTGGTGGGTGCGCTGTTGATGGGGCTGTTGTTGGGCACGCTGGCGGGCATGAGCCGCGGGGTAAAATCCAGTGTATTTAATCATATTCTGGATTTAGCCTTAACCATTCCGTCTTTGTTACTGGCGATTATTATCGTCGCTATTCTCGGCCCAGGCTTGCTCAATACCACCTGGGCCATCATGCTGGCACTGTTGCCGCAGTTTGTACATGGCATCCGTAATGCCATTGCCGAACAGCTAAATCAGGATTACGTCATTGCTTACCGGCTGGATGGTGCCAACAACTGGCAGATCTTTAGTCGCATCGTGCTGCCCAATATCTGGGAAAAACTGACGCTGATGGCAACCATGGCATTATCTACAGCCATTTTAGATATAGCAGCACTGGGCTTTCTCGGTCTCGGCGCACAAACGCCAACAGCGGAATGGGGTGCTATGATGGCTGACTCTCTGGATCTGATCTATCTGGCGCCATCTGGTGTTGCCATGGCAGGCTTGTTAGTATTTCTGGCGGTATTGTCGGTTAATCTGGTTGGCGACGGGCTGCGAAATGCGGTTAAAAAACGGCGGGACAGCTGATGCTGCTACTTGATATTAAAAATCTCACCATTGAGTTGTCGACAGCTAACGGCCTGATCCGGGCAGTCGACAGAGTAAACCTGAGTTTGCGTGAAGGTGAAACCCGGGGTTTGGTTGGTGAATCAGGCTCAGGTAAAAGCTTAATTGCCAAAGCGATAGTTGGCGTGCTGAACAAACGCTGGCGCGTCACGGCAGACCGTTTTAACTGGGCTGGCAAGGACTTGCTTAACCTGCCGTACGAGCAACAGCGCAAAATCATTGGCCGCGATATCGCGATGATTTATCAGGAACCCAGCCGTAGCCTGGATCCAACCGCAGTAATACTGGAGCAACTGGAAGAAGCAATCCCTGCTCATGTACTCGATGGCCCCTGGTGGAAGCGCAGTTACCTGCGCCGGCATAAAGCCATCGCCCTGCTGCATAAAGTTGGCATTCGTGATCATCAGAGCGTATTGCAGAGTTATCCTTATCAGCTGTCTGAAGGCATATGCCAGAAAATCATGATTGCGATGGCCGTAGCGAAAAGCCCAAAACTACTAATAGCCGACGAGCCGACTACTGCACTGGAAAGTACTACTCAGGCGCAATTGTTTCGTCTGCTTAGCAGCATTAATCAGCTTAAAGGCACCTCGGTGTTGCTAATCAGCCATGAGTTAGAAAGTATTGCCCGTTATACCCAAACCCTCAGCGTATTGTACTGTGGCCAATTAGTTGAAGCCGGTGAAACCGCCGCTATCCTTAAACAGCCGTTTCACCCTTACACGAATGCGCTGATAAAAAGCGTACCTGAGTTTCAACCGGATTTAGTGCCCAAAACACCTTTGTATGCCCTACCCGGCAGTATCCCAGTATTGCAACATTTACCCATTGGTTGCCGGCTTGGGCCGCGCTGTCCAAATGCACGCAAAGAATGCGTAAAAACGCCGGCGATAGAGCGGCTACAAAACCACTACTTTAGCTGCCACTTCCCTCTTACCGGTAAAACCGTATGACAGCGTTATTAGACGTGCAACAGCTCAGCAAAAGCTATCGTAAGCAAACCGGTTTATTCCGCTATCGCACGGTACAGGCGCTACACGACATCAGCTTTACCCTGCAAAGCGGTAAAACACTGGCGATTGTTGGCGAAACCGGCTCAGGCAAAAGTACGCTGGCCCGTTTACTGGTGGGCATAGAAAAACCGGATGCCGGCGATATTCTGCTGGCCGGTAATACGGTTACAACCAGCCACTACCGCCAGTATAATCATACTATCCGCTTTATTTTTCAGGATGCGGCTAAGTCTCTTAATCCGAACCAGAAAATAGGCCAGATGCTGGACGACGTTCTGCGGTTAAATACCGTATTTGACGCCACGCAACGGGCGCAAAAAGTCCGCCTGACACTGAAGCAGTTAGGCTTACTGAACGAACACATCGACTACTACCCGCATATGTTTTCTGGCGGCCAGCTACAGCGTGTTGCCCTCGCCCGGGCATTAATTCTGGACCCGAAGCTGTTAATCCTCGATGAAGCCTTAACAGCACTTGATCCGTCTTTGCGGGCGCAGATAGTGAATTTATTACTTGAACTGCAGCAACAATCCGGCCTGGCCTACCTGTTAATCTCGAATCACTTACGTTTGGTGCGGCATATTGCCGACGACGTATTGGTGCTGTATCAGGGAAAGATGCTTGACTATGCGCCAGCCAGTGAGGTATTCAGTAACCCGCAACATGATTACACCCGTAAACTGATCAACAGTTCGCAGGCATAAAAAAACCGTAGCAAGCTACGGTTTTTGACGGCCAATTAGCGGTAACTATTCAGCGCTTTGCATCAGGCGTAAATTACGGCTGATATCGGCATCGGCCTTTATCGCATCGATCATCGCACGGTAGACTTTCTCAGCCTGCTGATCTGACAACGCCTTTAACTGAGCGTTATCGGCAACGGTTGTCAATTCAGCATCAGTAACCGCAGTAACGGTTACCAGAGCAACATCGCCGTTAGCCAGCTCAACCAGTTCAATCGCCGGCTTATCGGCCTGCGGTCTGGCCATAGCGAAAGCTTTAGCACGGATCTGACCATCCAGTGAACCACCAAAACGTGGTGTGGCGGCTGAATTCTCCAGCGTTCTACCCAGCTGTTCGGCCTGGGCCGCTAAACCGGTTTCTGCAGCAGCCTGCAACACCTGCTCGGCTTGTTGTTTAGCCAGCAAAGCGCTTTGCTCAGCTGTTACTGCCGCTTCTACCTGCACTTTCACTTCGTCCAGGCTCTGGGTACGGGCAGCTAACTGTTCTTTAACCCGCACCACTATCGCATGTTCTTTGTCCAGCTCAATCAGCTCACTGTTTAACCCTTCGGCTATAAAATCAGCATTGAATATTTTATTTAATACCACAGGTGTCGCCAGCGGCATCGTTGCCTCACTGCGGCTAAACAGCGGAGTAGAAATGACCTTTTGTCCGGTCACCTGAGCGGCTTCTTCCAGCGTATCTGGTACTTCAAAGCTCACTTCTGCCAGACGTTGCTGTAGATCATAAAACGCCGTGCTGGCCCGCTCCTGCTTAATACGCTGGCTAATATCGTCGGCAACTTCAGCTAACGGGGTCACCTGCGCCGGCTCTAATGCCACCAGCTTAATAATATGGTAACCGTAAGCACTTTTTACCACGTCTGTTAAAGCGCCTTCAGATGTCAATGCAAAGGCAGCTTGTTCAAACTGTGGGTCCATATCACCGGCCGCTAACCAATCAAGCACGCCACCGTTTTCGGCAGAAAATGTATCGGCAGATTTTTCTTTTGCCAGTGCGGCGAAGTCTGCACCTGCTTGCAGTTGTGCCAGCAATGCCTCAGCCTGCGCTTGTATTTCGCTATTGTCTTCTTCAGACTCCAGCATAATATGGGCAACCTGACGACGCTCCTCGCGGCTGTAACGCGCTTTGTTCGCCTGATAATACGCATCAACTTCTTCAGCCGTTACCGGCACATCTGATGCCAGTGACGCTGCGGAAATCTCAATGTACTCAACCGCCACCTTTTGCTCAGTTTCAAATTGCGGCAAATTGGTAACGTAGTAGTCTTGCAGCAGTTGGTCCGTCAACTCAACCTGAGCGGTATAGTCTGCTGCATTAAAACGTAAAAAAGCGATATCGCGCTGTTGTTGCTGTAACTTCATTAGCTGTTGCATCTCAGCTGCAGTAGCAAACTCGCTGCCAACCATACCTTGCAAAAGCTGATTCCGTGTCATTTGTGAGCGCATCAGTTCGCGGAATTGATCTGGCTGAAAGCCGTTTTGGCGCAATAAGGCTAAATAGCGGTCATTGTTAAAACTGCCATCAATCTGAAACTCTGTCATGCCACGTACCGCCTGGCGCACCTGGTCATCACTTACACGCAAGCCCAGCTTAGTGGCCAGTTGCTGCTCCAGCTTTTCATTAATAAGGCGTTCCAGCACATCATTACGAAAGTTGTTCATGTAGGCGGTATCAGCAGCTAACGCAGCGTACATTTCGCCAAACTGCTGCTGCATGCGGGCGCGCTCGCTTTGAAATGCCTGATCAAAATCAGCGCGGCTGATTTTTTCGCCATTTACCTCGGCAACATTTTGTTCTGCCGGAGTACTTAAATAACTACCAACACCCGCCAGGGCAAATGTCAGGATCACTAAGCCTAAAATAGACTTGGCAATAATTCCTTGTGAGCCTTCTCTGATTTTCTCTAACATCTTAGTGTCATCTCTTTATTCAACTTTATCCGGCCAGCAGACGTTGAGTCTTTGCCGTAAAAAAAAACGCATCTTAGCAGATGCGCTTTTTTTAGAGAAGCCTTGGGAGGCCTTGCGAAACCGATAAGTTATCTTTAATGCGCTCCCAAACTGTATGTGCCGCAAGCGGCACCACCACAGCTTAGTTACAAGCGTCTTTTAACGCCTTACCTGGCTTGAAAGAAGGAATTTTCGCAGAAGCGATTTGAATAGTAGCACCAGTTTGTGGGTTACGGCCTGTACGGGCAGCACGCTCACGTACGCTGTAAGTGCCAAAACCAACTAATGCTACAGAGTCGCCTTCTTTAAGAGCTTCGGTAACAGCGTCAATGAACGAATCTAAAGCACGACCAGCTGCCGCTTTAGAAATGTCTGCACCAGCAGCAATTTTGTCGATAAGTTGAGACTTGTTCACAATATCATCCCCTTCAATTGTTATTATTTTCAACAACTACACTTTATTAGTTCTGTAAGTGAGCTCAATCGTTATAACAAGCATCTTTTATGCTTGCAAGCAAAAGAAGCGACAAAACTAATAATTCTGGCTTTGACTGCAGCCCTTGTATAACAAGGGCTTGGTCGAAACTTTCCATAAGTTAGCACAGCCAACGGGAATGAAAAGCCCCTATACCGGATTTTTTTCCGTTTTTTTGCTTTTTACCGTACTTTTTGTTGTTTCTACAGGCGAAACGCGCTCTAGCGGCTCCTGCAGCGCCAGTTGCAACACTTCATCTATCCATTTCACCGGACGAATTTCGATGTCGGCTTTGACGTTTTCCGGGATGTCTTTTAAATCACGTGCATTGTCATGCGGTATAAGTACCCGTTTAATTCCGCCGCGATGCGCTGCCAGCAGCTTTTCTTTTAAGCCACCTATTGGTAATACTTCACCACGTAAGGTAATTTCACCTGTCATAGCTACATCAGCCCGCACCGGATTACCTGTCAGACTGGATACCAACGCGGTAACCATAGCGATACCGGCACTTGGGCCATCTTTGGGCGTGGCACCTTCTGGTACATGCACATGAATATCACGTTTTTCGTAGAAATCCGCATTAATACGCAGCACTTCTGCACGGCTGCGTACAACAGTCATCGCTGCCTGTATCGATTCTTTCATAACATCGCCCAACGAGCCGGTATAGGTTAACTTACCCTTGCCCACTACTGAGGCTGCTTCAATCGTTAGTAAGTCACCACCAACCTCGGTCCAGGCTAAACCGGTAACCTGACCAATACGGTTGCTGTCTTCCGCCTTACCGTAGTCATAGCGTTGTACCCCTAAGAAATCTTCCAGGTTTTGCTGATTGATCACGACCTGCTTTAAATCTTTCGTCAGCAAAATCTGCTTAACCGCTTTACGGCACAGTTTAGAGATTTCCCGCTCCAGACTACGCACACCGGCTTCACGGGTGTAGTAACGGATAATGCCAATAATAGCGCTATCCTCAATAACTAACTCGCCGGCTTTTAGCCCATTGCGGCCAACTTGCTTGGTGATTAAATGCTGTTTTGCGATGTTAAGTTTTTCATCCTCGGTATACCCTGCCAAGCGGATCACTTCCATCCGGTCCAGCAATGCAGCCGGAATGTTCAGGCTGTTAGAGGTTGCAAAAAACATCACATCAGACAGGTCGTAATCGACTTCCAGGTAATGATCGCTAAAGGCGGTGTTTTGCTCCGGATCCAGCACCTCTAATAAGGCTGCAGCCGGATCACCGCGAAAATCTGACGCCATCTTGTCAATTTCATCTAACAAAAACAGCGGATTACGCACACCAACTTTGGCCATCTTCTGGATAATTTTACCCGGCATAGAGCCAATATAAGTGCGGCGATGGCCACGGATCTCGGCCTCATCGCGCACTCCACCCAGTGCCATGCGCACGTATTTACGCCCAGTCGCTTTGGCAACAGACTGGCCCAGTGAGGTTTTACCAACACCCGGCGGGCCCACCAGACATAAAATTGGGCCTTTTAATTTGTTTACCCTCTGCTGTACTGCTAAGTACTCCACGATGCGTTCTTTTACTTTTTCTAAGCCATAGTGATCTGCATCTAAAATCTGCTCGGCAACAGCCAGATTCTTTTTAACCTTGCTGCGGGTTTTCCATGGTACTTGCGCCAGCCAGTCTATGTAGCTGCGCACCACGGTAGCTTCCGCAGACATCGGGGACATCATTTTAAGCTTTTGCAGTTCAGCTTTAGCTTTATCGGCCGCTTCGGCCGGCATTTGTGCATCGGTAATTTTTTTGCTCAGGGTTTCAAATTCATCCGGAGCATCCTCGAGCTCGCCCAGTTCACGCTGAATGGCCTTCATTTGCTCATTCAGGTAATACTCGCGCTGGCTTTTCTCCATTTGCTTTTTCACCCGGCTGCGAATACGACGTTCTACCTGCAGAATATCAATTTCGCTTTCCATCATCGCCATCAGGTATTCTAACCGTTCGGTGACGTTGAAAATTTCCAGCACTTTTTGTTTGTCTTCAACCTTTAACGGCATATGTGCCGCCATGGTGTCGGCCAGTCTGGCAGGCTCGTCTATCCCGCTTAATGCTGTCAGCACTTCTGGCGGAATTTTTTTATTCAGCTTGATATAGCCTTCAAACTGGTTAATCGCCGAGCGCAAAAATACTTCCTGTTCGCGGCTGTCTACTTCAGCGGTTTCAATCACTTCTACATAGGCGGCAAAGGCTTTGTCGGTTTCAGTAAATTCAGCCAAACGAGCTCGGCGACTGCCTTCTACCAGCACCTTAACCGTACCATCAGGCAATTTCAGCAATTGCAAAATGGTCGCTACAGTGCCCACCTGATACAGATCAGCAGCAGTAGGATCATCCAGCGTCGCGTCTTTTTGCGCCACCAGGAAAATCTGCTTGTCGTTTTCCATAGCAGCATCAAGGCACTTAATAGATTTAGCCCGCCCGACAAACAACGGAATAACCATATGCGGGTAAACTACAACGTCGCGTAATGCCAGCACCGGCATATGCAAACGTTCAGCATGTTCAGATGTCATTGATCCTCTCTTGAAATTTAGTTACTGCAGGCGCAAATATGTTTCAGTATATGGGGTTCGTTTTAAAAACTTCAATTGCAGATACGAAAAAGGAGCTAAATCAGCTCCTTTTTATCAAGAAAATCACACCTTAATGTGATTCTGCCGCTACCGGCTCGCTACTCTGATAAATCAGAATCGGCTCGCTTTCGCCGCGGATCACGGTTTCGTCAATCACTACCTTGGAAACATCCTGCATTGACGGTAATTCATACATAGTATCAAGCAGCACGCCTTCCACTATAGAACGTAACCCCCGGGCACCGGTTTTACGTTCCATCGCTTTTTGCCCAATCGCTTTTAGTGCATCCTCACGAAACTCCAGCTCGACATCTTCCATGGCAAACAAAGCGGCAAATTGTTTTACCAACGCGTTTTTCGGCTGGCTAAGAATTTGTACTAATGCGTCTAAATCCAGTTCGGTCAGGGTTGCCACTACCGGTAAACGACCGATAAACTCAGGGATCAGACCATACTTGACCAAATCTTCCGGCTCAACATCACGGAAGGATTCACTTAAGCTACGGCTGCTCTCTTTGCTGCGCACCTGAGCGCCAAAACCGATACCTGAACCTTTGGCGCAGCGCTGCTCAATCACTTTATCCAGGCCGGCAAAAGCACCGCCACAGATAAACAGAATTTTTGAGGTATCAACCTGCAAAAACTCCTGCTGCGGGTGCTTACGACCACCTTGTGGCGGTACCGAGGCAATAGTGCCTTCAATCAGTTTCAGCAGAGCTTGTTGCACACCTTCACCCGATACATCGCGGGTTATTGATGGGTTGTCAGACTTACGCGAAATTTTATCAATTTCGTCAATGTACACTATGCCACGCTGGGCTTTTTCCACGTCATAGTCACATTTTTGCAGCAGCTTCTGAATAATGTTTTCCACGTCTTCGCCGACATAGCCCGCTTCGGTCAGCGTGGTTGCATCTGCCATGGTAAAAGGCACATCCAGCAAACGCGCTAAGGTTTCTGCCAGTAAGGTCTTACCGCTACCGGTAGGGCCAATTAGCAGGATATTACTCTTACCCAGCTCTACATCTTGTTTGTGCTGGGCGCTACGTAAGCGCTTATAGTGGTTATATACCGCTACTGCCAGTACTTTCTTGGCATGCTCCTGACCGATAACATAATCGTCCAGATGAGCACGAATTTCGCGCGGCACCGGTAATTTATCGGCATCCCGTTTTGGGGAAATGTCTTTAATTTCCTCACGGATGATGTCATTGCATAAATCAACGCATTCATCACAAATATAAACCTGTGGGCCTGCAATCAACTTACGCACTTCATGCTGTGATTTGCCACAAAAAGAACAGTACAACAGTTTACCGTTCTTATCGCCGTCAGTGCGGTGATCGGACATGTAACTACCTCTTTCACTACGGTGCAGCCCTCGAAACCGGGCCGCCGGACTTAATTACTTAGTGCTTTCTCTGTTCGTTAATATGGCATCGACCAGGCCATAATCCAAGGCTTGCTGCGCGCTTAAGAAATTATCACGCTCAGTATCCTTGCAAACCTGCTCATAGCTTTTACCACTGTGTTCAGCCATCAAACGGTTTAGCTTTTCTTTAATACTTAAAATTTCCCGGGCATGAATTTCAAAATCGGTCGCCTGGCCCTGGAAACCACCTAACGGCTGGTGGATCATTACCCGGGCATTTGGCAAACAGTAACGCTTACCCTTAGTGCCGCCTGATAACAAAAAAGCGCCCATACTGGCCGCCTGGCCAACACACACAGTAGCAATATCCGGTTTGATATAACGCATCGTATCGTAAATAGACAACCCTGCCGTTACCGAACCGCCTGGTGAGTTAATGTAAATATAGATGTCTTTTTCCGGATTTTCCGACTCTAAGAACAATAATTGCGCCACAATAAGATTTGCCATGTGATCTTCGACCTGGCCAGTCAGAAAAATCACCCGCTCTTTTAGCAGACGTGAGTAGATATCAAAGGAGCGTTCACCTTTGGCCGTTTGCTCAATAACAATAGGCACCAGAGCATTAACTATGTCATTCAGATGATGTGGCATAGACATATTACAGAATTCCCTCTTTCAGACTGGGTTTTTGCGGGGGCAGAAAATAAAATGGCCCGAACGGTTGTTCGAGCCATTAAAGCTGTCAAGCCAGCAGAAGTCAATCTTAGTTGGCTGCCTTCGGATTCATAATTTCATCAAAGGCGGCTTTTTGTTCAGTAACTTTGGCAGAGGCCAAAATAACATCAATAGCCTGCTCTTCCAGAGCAACATTACGCATGCTTTGCAGCAGCTCTTTATTGCTGTTGTAGTACTGAATCACTTCTTGCGGATCTTCATAAGCAGAAGCCGCTGTCTCAATTAACGCCTGAACTTTGCTGTCGTCTACTTTCAGTTCGCTGGTTTTGATCACTTCACCCAGTAACAAACCTACTTTAACGCGATCTTTCGCCTGCTCTTCAAACAGTGAAGCCGGCAGCTCAGGTAATTGCTTAGGATCAACGTTATTACCAAAACGCTGCAGTGCCTGCTTACGTAATACGTCTACTTCACCAGCAATCAGCGCCTGAGGTACTTCTACTTCGTTGTTTGCTAACAGGCCTTTGATAACCTGATCTTTCACTTTAGCTTTAATGTTTTGGTTCAGCTCGCGTTCCATGTTTTTACGCACTTCAGCTTTCAGCGCGTCAACAGTAGCGGTTTCCAGGCCAAACAGTGTCGCAAATTCATCGTTCAGTTCTGGCAGAACCTGCTGTTCAACAGCTTTAACTGTTACGGCGAAGCTGGCCGCTTTACCTTTTAAATTTTCGGCATGGTATTCAGCCGGGAAGGTCACGTCTACTGTAACTTCTTCACCCGCTTTTTTGCCAACGATGCCATCTTCAAAACCTGGGATCATCCGGCCCTGACCCAACTCCAGCGTGAAGTCAGTGGCTTTGCCGCCGTCGAATTCTTCACCGTCAATTGAACCAACAAAATCGATTACCACACGGTCACCGTTTGCAGCTTTGCCTTTTTTCGCTTCCCAGCTTGCGTGTTGCTTGCGCAGGGTTTCCAGCATTTTGTCTAAGTCAGCGTCAGCAATTTCAACTACTGGTTTGTTCACTTCAATTTTATCCAGATTTTTAACTTCAACGTCCGGGTAAACTTCAAAAGTGGCTTTAAATTCTAAATCTTTGCCTTGCTCCAACTGACCTGGTGCAAAAGTTGGGTTGCCCGCTGGTGTCAGCTTGTTGGCAATGATGGCCTCATAAAAATGACGCTGCATTTGCTCGCTGGCTACTTCCTGTAACACTGCCAAACCGTAACGCTTCTGGATCAGTGCAACCGGAGCCTTACCCGGACGGAAACCGTCGATACGCTGACGCTTGGCCAGATCACGTAAACGGCTTTTTACTTCAGTATCAATTTTGTCTGCCGCAACCGTGATTGTTAACTGGCGCTCTAAACCCTGAGTGGTTTCCACAGAAACTTGCATTTTGTTACCTCAAATTCAAAAACAGGCGTTGATGCTTCGCCTTACTGGTGTGATCTGGTTTCAAAAATGCAGCACTGAACCAGACCTGTTATAAAATAGGACGCGGCATTATAGCGGGCTAAATGTCTGACGTCGAGCCCCTAACCAGACTACTGCACAGTACTTAAAAAAACGCAGCATAGTCAATAACATAACTATACTGCGCTGGTGTATTCTGGCTATTTTTATCTTCTAACTTCGGGTTTGGCCGCTGCCAGTTACCACATATTTTTCGGTCGTTAGCGCTTCCAGCCCCATAGGGCCATATGCATGCAGTTTACTGGTTGAAATACCAATTTCAGCACCCAAACCAAGTTCACCACCGTCGGAGAAACGTGATGACGCATTGTGCATCACAACAGCAGAGTCAACCTGACGGATAAAACGCTCGGCATTGGCCTGATCAGTGGTACAAATGACTTCAGTGTGCTGGCTGCCAAACTGGTCAATATGCGCCATCGCAGCGTCAACATCATCAACAATACGGACAGCAATTTCCGCTGCCAGATATTCCTGACCAAAGTCGTCATCTGCTATAGGCTGTGCCTGGTTAAAATAGCCAATACTGTCTTTGCAGGCATGTACTATTACAGCATGCTCAGATAGTGCCCTGGCAACCAGGGGCAGAAAATCTGCAGCGACATGTTTATTTACCAGCAAAGCTTCCAGTGCATTACACACACCTGGCCGTTGCACCTTACCATTTAACAGCAGACCCAACGCCATGGCTAAGTCAGCACTTTGGTCCACATACAGGTGACATACACCTTTATAGTGCTGTATTACCGGAATGCGGCTGTGCTCGGTAACAAAACGAATTAACCCTTCGCCGCCACGCGGAATGACCAAATCGATGTATTGATCTTGTTTTAGCAGTGCCAGCATTAACTCACGATCCGGGTTCGGTACTATGCTGATAACCTCATCAGGTAAATTATGTTCACGCAAGGCCTGCTGCATCGCTTCGGCTATTGCCAGGCTGGTTTGGATCGCTTCGCGGCCACAGCGTAAAATAACTGCATTACCCGCTTTAAAGCACAAAGCACCGGCATCAGCAGTAACATTAGGCCGGGCTTCGTAAATCATACAAATAACGCCCAGCGCTATTCGGCGTTTTTCAATATTAATACCATTAGGCCGCTGTTCAATATGTCTGATTGCTCCTACGGGATCGGGCAGCGCTATGATCTGTTCAATAGCACTGGCCATGCTTTCTATCCGCGCCGGTGTCAGTGTCAGACGATCCAGCATTGCATCTGTGGTGCCGTTGGCAGCAGCGCTGGCGACTTCGTCTTTATTAGCTAGCAAAATAGCATCAGAGGCACTGCGAATGTTATTCGCCATGCTTTGCAGTACAAAGTTTTTCTGCTCAGTAGTTAAATTTGCCACGGCCTTGGCGGCCCGTGACGCTTTGGCGGCAATTTGCGCCGCAGCTTCGCTAATCATATTCTCTCCAGTAACATCATTTCACTGCGATGAATAACGGCATCGCTGCCGGTTGGGCAATACCCCAGGCAAGATGCTATATCGCGGCTTTGCTGGCCTTTAATCGAAAACAGCTCGCTGGCACTAAAGCGGCTGACACCTTTGGCAATTTTGCGTTTACCGGTGGCGCAGCGCACCAGCACTGCGTCGCCTGAGTCAAATTCGCCGTTAATGCTAACAATACCGCTGCACAGCAAGAACGCTCCCTGCCGGCATAAGGCTTCAACACAGCCGTCATCCACCCAAATCTCGCCTTTGGCTCTTAATGTATGACGTACCCAATGTTTTTTAGCCGGTAAGGGTTTGGCCTGGCCAAAGAAAATCGTTCCCGGATTTTTACCCGCTAAAATACACTGAAACCCATCAGGTTTATGGCCGTCAATTATCACAGTATCAATGCCGTGTGCGGTGGCTTTTTCTGCTGCTTCGATTTTCGTCAGCATACCACCAGTGCCCACTTTAGATGAAGCGCCACCCGCTAAACCATAAATATATTGATCAATCTGCCGCACTTCGGGGATCAGACTAGCTGAGGGATCTTTATTTGGGTCAGCGGTATACAGGCCGGCGACATCCGAGCAGATAATCAAGGCATCCGCATTGGCTACTGTGGCTACCATAGCTGCCAAATTATCGTTATCCCCAACTTTAAGCTCGGTCGTAGCTATAGTGTCGTTTTCATTCACTATAGGCAGCACCTGGTGGTCCAGTAACCGGCGCAGGGTATTTTTAATATTCACATGCCGCACCCGGTCGCTTAAATCACCATGGGTCAGCAATACCTGCGCACAAGGAAATTCAAAACAGCGGCTCCAGAAATTCATCAGCTGATTCTGGCCAACCGCTGCCATAGCACGTTTTAAAGCGATAGGTACGCGTTGATGCTGAAAGTTAAAATGATGACGGCCGGCGGCGACGCTGCCTGATGAGACCAGGATCACTTCAAGACCCTGTAGTCGGCATTGCCGGATAAATTCGGCGATGGGACGCAAAAACTGCTCACTACACCCCTGGTTGTCTGGCGCTATCAGGGCACTGCCGACTTTCAGCACGACCCGCCGCCAGGATGGGTTAATCATAACTCCTCCAATGGTTGTTCCGGCGGCAATGATAGCAAAAACTGTAACCCGGCACCAGCAAGGTTACAGTTTCATAACTCAAAGAGAGGCATTCACTACACGTAATACACTGTTTTTATTCAAATATAAGCAGCATGAATAACTGGTATTCAAGTAGAAAAGCCAACAAGCCAGCATAATTATGTAATTTTATTACAAAAATAGTCAGTACAGCAGACAGGCTTAAGCGTAAAGCTGCACAGATTCATTTGATGGTAGCATGGCAACCATTTTTTCAAACTGCAGACCTAAACGGGTTAATACTTTAATTGAAGCAATATTGCCGGCACTGACCAAACCAACAATTCTCGGCAGATTTAACTGACTATAACCAAAATGCATAACGGCAGACGCGGCTTCAAACGCATAACCCTGGCCCCAGAATTCGGGCAAAAAGGCAAAACCTATATCCGTTTCCTGTAAATGTTCACGAAATAGCAAACCGCAAAACCCCAGTGCGACAGCATCCGTGCTGCTTTCTACTAAAAACAGCCCGTAACCATGCTGCCGATAACTGCGCACCGGGCCATCAACTAAATATTGCACCGCATCCTGCTCTGTCCGTACTCCCCGGTCTGCAATATTCTCGATAAAAGAAGGCTCGTTTAGCAAACGGCAGGTAAAAGCGGCATCGTCTGCTATCAGATGCCGGATCCTAAGCCGCGGGGTTTCGGCAATTATCAAGATTTGTCTCCAAAATCAGCTTTTCTTCAGCATATACCAGTGCAATTTAAAATGGGAATGAATAAACAAGAATAAAATCTGATAAAAATCTAATGAAGTGCATTAAGCAGAAGATTCAAAGCTTTTGAGGCGAGAGCTTGGTGATACAAGAATTATATTTGTTTAAGGGAGAATGGTCGGTGATGCAGGATTTGAACCTGCGACCCGTGGGATTAAGAATACCCAAACCAAGTGCGCTTTCAATTTGAACATTAAGGGAGAATGGTCGGTGATGCAGGATTTGAACCTGCGACCCGTGGGATTAAGAATACCCAAACCAAGTGCGCTTTCAATTTGAACATTAAGGGAGAATGGTCGGTGATGCAGGATTTGAACCTGCGACCCGTGGGATTAAGAATACCCAAACCAAGTGCGCTTTCAATTTGAACATTAAGGGAGAATGGTCGGTGATGCAGGATTTGAACCTGCGACCCGTGGGATTAAGAATACCCAAACCAAGTGCGCTT